>DASQVF010000183.1:0-3932 GCA_035640915.1 Propionibacteriaceae bacterium | reverse complement strand
GGGATCGTGCTCGGCGGCGTCCTGCTCCTCATTCTGCGACCCAGGGGCTGGCCGCGACACCGGTCGCTCGCCTGGGCGCTGCTCGCCGGGCCGATGGACATGACGGCCAACACGCTCTACCTGCTGGCCAGCCGGGACGGCGACCTGAGCGTCGTCGCCCCGTTGGCCTCGCTCTACCCGGTGACGACAGTGGTGCTCGCGCTGCTCGTCGACCGCGAACGCGTACGCTCCGTGCAGGTGGTCGGTCTGGTGCTGGCTGTCGCTGCGTTGCTGCTGGTCGCCCGCTGACGGAGGTGCCCCCGATGAGTGCGTCGGTGTTCTACCCCCAACGGGTGGCGATGGTCAGCATGCACACCTCTCCCCTGGCGACACCCGGAGTGGGCGACGCCGGCGGCCTGAACGTCTACGTCGGCGAGGTGGCCCGCCGGCTGGGTGAACGGGGGCTCAAGGTGGACGTCTTCACCCGCGCCGCCGGCGACGGCCGACCGCCGGTCGTCGACGTCAACGAGCACACCCGGGTCATCCATGTCCCCGTGGGACCGGTCGCCCCGGTGGCCAAGGAGGATCTGCTTGGCCTGCTCCACGACTTCGGGGAGCGGCTGGATGCCGAGATGGAACACTACGACCTCATCCACAGCCACTACTGGCTCTCCGGCATGGTGGCTCGCGGGCTGAAGGCGCGGCACGGCATCCCGATCGTGCACACGATGCACACCATGGCCCGGGTCAAGAACTCGACCCTGAGCGAGCACCAGACCAGCGAGCCCAACGACCGCGAGCACGGGGAGGCGGCAATCGTCGCCGACGCCGACGTGCTGACCGCCAACACCCCCGACGAGGCCGCGGAGCTGCAGCAGCACTACGGCGCGACGACTGAACAGATCCGGATCGTGCCGCCCGGAGTGGACCTGCACACGTTCCACCCCTGCGACCAGACCCACAACCGGGACCAGCTGGGCGTGGACCAGGAGAGGCAGATCATCCTCTTCGTCGGCCGGATCCAGCCGCTGAAGGCGCCCGATGTGCTGATCCGGGCGCTGGCCGAGCTCAGCGAGATCGATCCGAGCCGCCGGGACCGGCTGCGCCTGATCATCATCGGCAGTCCGAGCGGGCCTGACTCGGAGTGGTCGGCGACGCTCGCGCCGCTGGCCCGCGACCTCGGGGTCGGCGACCTGGTGATCTTCCGGCCCCACTCCCCCCGCGCCGACCTGTTCCGGTGGTACTGCGTGGCCGACGTCGTGGGCGTGCCGTCCTACAACGAGTCGTTCGGTCTGGTCGCCCTGGAGGCCCAGGCTTGCGGGCGGCCGGTGGTGGCGACCGACGTGGGCGGGCTGCGGCACACCGTACGCGACCAGGTCACCGGGCTGCTGGTGCCCGGACAGGACGTCGAGGCCTGGGCCGGGGCTCTGGGGAAGTTGCTGGACAACGACGACGAGCGGCGGCGGATGGGCGCCCAGGCCGCGGCGCACGCGTCGAGCTTCAGCTGGGACAACACCGCCGCGGCGACCCTGGCGGCGTACGGACTGGCCCTCGACCCGGGCGACTAGCCAGCGGGACTGCCGCAGGACTCAGGCTCCCGGGCACGGCGGTCCGGCCCGCCGCCCGGAAACCTGAGGACGGCGGTGTCGGCCTACCATCACCCTGTGCGGGTCTGGGCCGCGGCCGCCTCCCTCCTGGTCCTGGCGGCCTGCAGTTCGCCCGAGGTCGCCTGCACCGAGATCGGATCGCCCGACGGGGTCGGCGTCACCGTCGTCGCCCCGTACGCCGCGCAGGTGGACGGCGTACGCCTCGAGGTCTGCTGGTCCGGTCCCTGCACCGAGGACACGGTCGAGCTGAGTCCGGGCAGCGACACGGTCGACCAGGGCTGCAGCGGTTCCGACCCGGACGACACCTGCTCGGCGACCGCGGTGCCCAACGGCACGCAGGTCGGGTTCCTCCCCGTGCCCGGGCTGCCGGCCGGCGAGGTACGGGTCAGCGGCACCGTCACGGTCGCCGGACGCGCGGTCGCGCTCGCCGAGGTGACCCGGAGCGCCGCGACCACCTACCCGAACGGACCGCAGTGCGGGCCGGGCGGCAACCAGCTGGCCATCACGATCGACCAGACCGGGATCCAGTAGACCCAAGATCCACGCTGTCACCTGGTTTCGCTACGCGCGTTTCGTCACCCCTGGGCGGGTCACTGCTCAGGCTCAAGGAATCGGTGCAACACCTGAGTGGAGGTGTTGGTCGTGGGGCGGTTGGTTGCTCCGGAGGAGTTTTGGGTTTGGTTGCGGGCCGGCGCCAAGGTGGCGGCGGCGGCGCAGGCGGTTGGGGTGTCGCATTGGACCGGGTATCGCTGGCTGGCCGAGGCGGGTGGGCCGGCGGCGTTGGCGTTGGAACGCCGTGGTGGACGTTTGTGGAGCGGGGTCAGGGAAGAGGTTCGTGATCGGTTCTGGGCGGGCCTGCGGCGTGGCGCGACGGTCGCGGCGGCGTCTCGGGCGGCCGGTGTGTCTCGGCAGACCGGGTGGAGGTGGCTGAAACAGGCTGGCGGGGTGCGACCGCGTGTCAGCCATCCCGAGCTGGAAGCAACGGTCACGCCCGGGTCGGGTCCGTTGTCGTTCCTCGATCGGTGCCGGATCGAGGACCTGGCCGATGCTGGTTACCGTCCGGCGCGGGTCGCGGAGTTGTTGGGCCGTTCCCGGTCGACGATCACCCGGGAGCTGCCCAGGGGACGGATCGGCGGGCAGGCGCGGTATCGGGCGATGATCGCCCAGCATCGGGTTGATCAGAACCGGCGCCGGGCCGGTCGGCCGGTGAAGCTGGTGCCGGGCGGGCGGCTGTTCGAAGAGGTCGTGGAACGCTTGGCTCAGCGGCACAGTCCCGAGCAGGTAGCGGGGCGGCTGCGGCGAGACTTCCCAGGCGATCCGGAGATGTGGGTGTCGCACGAGACGATCTACCAAGCGCTCTACGTCCGACCCACAAGCGAGCTGGCTAAGCAGGTCAAGGACGCGTTGCGGACGGGCCGGGCCCGCCGCAAACCTCAAGGGCGGCAGCCCCAGCCGAAGCTGAAGGGCATGATCAACATCGCCGAGCGTCCGGCCGAGGCCGCCGACCGGGTCGTGCCCGGCCACTGGGAAGGAGACCTGATCCTCGGCGCCGGCTGCCGTTCCGCGGTCGGGACCCTGGTCGAACGCGTCACCGGGTTCGTGCTGCTGCTCCACCTGCCCGACGACCACACCGCCGCCACCGTCGCCGACGCGATGAGCGCCGCGATCGGGCGGCTGCCCGAGCAACTGAGGCGGTCGCTGACCTGGGACCAGGGCAGCGAGATGGCCCTGCACACCACCATCACCGAACAGACCGGACTGCCGATCTACTTCTGCGACCCGCACAGCCCCTGGCAACGCGGCACCAACGAAAACACCAACGGCCTGCTACGCCAATACCTCCCCAAGAGCACCGACCTGTCGTTCTACGGCCCCGGACTGCTCGACCAGATCGCCGCCGAACTCAACGCCCGACCCCGCAAACGCCTCGCCTTCGAAACCCCCGCCGAAGCCCTCCACCGACTACTGTCACAGCCAACCGAACCTGTTGCATCGACCGCCTGAATCCAAGCGGGAACCGCGGGAATGCGCGTAGCGAATTCAGATGACGGTCGGCTGGGCGGCCTGGTCGGCACCCGGCAGGCCTGAGGTCCACACCCCAGCGTCCGGCGGCACTACTCCGTCGACCACCGGGACGCTGCTCAGCAGCACCGGCCCGATCGCCGGCACCGGCTGGTCGGAGAGATTGACGGTGCAGGCGAAGTTTCCCCGGGCGAAGGCCAGCACGCCCTCCGGCCCGCCCAGCCAGCTCAGCGTCGGCGCCGTGTCCGCGGCGAGGGTGCGCCGGGTGGCCAGGGCGGCGCGGTAGAACGCCAGCATCGAGTCCGGATCCGAAGCCTGCGCCGC
>DASQVF010000182.1:0-3871 GCA_035640915.1 Propionibacteriaceae bacterium | reverse complement strand
CGAGGGCGACGCCCCGATCGCGACCTCGCCGGATGGTGACGGCGCCCTGCGATACGTCAGCGCCGTGCCGCTGCCGGACGGCCGCACCCGCTTCTACTTCGAGGCCGCCCGCCCCGACGGCGCCCACGACCTGATGACCTCGGTCTCCTAGCCAGCGGCTCCGTGACAGGAATCTACGTAAACGTAGGTTCCTGTCGCTCTACACAGGTTGCAACCCGCGTGAAGGGCGGCAAACCTACGTATACGTAGGTTGCCGTCAGCGAGCCGAGGCGCCCGCCGGGTGCGAACCGGACTAGGAAAGGGCTCGCTGGGCGAAGGAGCCGCGTCCGGTCACTGAGCGCCAGTCCTCGAACGACTGGCCGAGCACTTCCTCCAGGCGCGCGATGTCGTCCAGGCAGTCGGCCAGCAGCTCCGACCGCTGGTCCGGGGCCAGCCGCGGTCGCTGTCGCAGACCGCCCTGCTGCAGCGCAGCGACCAGCGGCCGGCTCGCCTGCCGCCAGACCTGCGGCGGGAACAGCTGGCCGGCGGTCGCCCCCGCCCGGATCATCCGGCCGAGCACCGAGGTCTTGAGTCCCGGCCGGACGAACGGGCGGGAGTTGTTCGGGGGCACTGCGCCGATCTTGTCCTCGGCGATGCCCAGAAAGCGGGTCACCCGGTTCAGCGTCTCGGTCGGCTGGGACACCAGCTGCCAGTAGCGGAGCACGAGTACCCGCTCCCGGTCCACCCGGGAGAACAGGTCGGCCAGCTGCTCGCCGTAGCGACCGAGTCGTCGGTAGTGCCAGAACGGGGCCCACCCCGCGGCCACCCGCTGGTCCTCCGCGTGCCAGGCGGCCACGAAGTCACCGACCGGTTCCAGCCCGTCCACCCAGAGGTGCATCCAATTGGAGTACGCGCGGTCGATCGGGTCCCGGATCACCACCAGCAGCCGGGCCTCCGGCAGCTCCTCGGCGATCCGACGGCGGGCCGCGGGAAGGTACAGATAGAAGGGCGTGCTGTCCAGCCGCAGGGCTTCCGCCGGGGCGTTCGCGAAGAGCGCAGCGTAGTCCTCCCGGCGCCAGACCCACTCGCGCTGGCTGTGTGCATCACCCGGGCCCGCGTACGCCGGCGGCGGCGCGTCGGCGCACATGTAGTACTTCGGCTCCTTGACCGGCGAGGCGTACACCTCCGGATGCCGGGCCAGTGCGGCGTGCAGCGCGGTGGTCCCTGCCTTCGGCGCGCCGACGATCAGCACATCCGGCCGAGATTCCCTACTGCGCATGTGGGAAACGCTAGCGCTGCTTCGGCCGGATCGATCGAACCGGCCGATCTCCGAGAGCAGGGGATCAGTGGCCGGACTGCTGGGCGCGCTCGAAGCTCGCCCGGATCTCGGTCTCAGCCTCGTCGACACCGGTCCAGGTCGCGCCCTCGACCGACTTGCCGGGCTCCAGGTCCTTGTAGACGGTGAAGAAGTGCTCGATCTCGAGCAGCAGATACTCCCGCACGTCGGAGATGTCGCGGACGTGGTCGCGCCGATGGTCCGACGCCGGAACGCAGAGCACCTTGTCGTCCCCGCCCGCCTCGTCCTTCATCCGGAACATGGCGATCGCCCGGCACTGGATCACGCACCCCGGGAAGGTCGGCTCGGACACCAGCACCAGGGCGTCCAGCGGGTCGCCGTCCTGGCCCAGGGTGCCCTCGATGAACCCATAGTCGGCGGGATAGGCGGTGGCGGTGAACAGGGTCCGGTCCAACCGGATCCGGCCGGTCACGTGATCCACCTCGTACTTGTTCTTGCCACCCTTGGGAATCTCGACGGTGACATCGAACGTCATTCCACTGATCGGGTGGCTTGCCTTCTCGGCGTTGGGTGCGGTCACCGGACCTCCTTAGGATTGCTGCTCGGAGCCTATCGTCGTTCAGGAGGTCGTGACCTTGCCGGTCAAGCGGGTGCTGGCCACGGCAGTGGCGATGGCCACCCTGGTCGCGCTGGCCGGCTGCGGCCGGCCCGACCCGACCACCCGCACCGGCAGCACCGCCCCCACCGTGTCGACCGCGGCATCCCCGGATGGGTCGCCGACCGCCACGCCGGCCCCGTCGGCAACCCCGACCCCGAGCCCGCGTACGCCTTCGCCGGTCCTGGTGCCCGCGCCCACCGGAGCACCGCCGAACGCCGCCAAGGTCAGCGACCGGGTGAACCGGACGCGGGTCAAGGACGCCCCCGGCGGCTACTCCGGGGCGGTGGTCGACGTCGGCACCGGCGCCGCCCTGTTCCGCCACGAGGCCGAGCGGGCGCGGATCCCGGCCTCGACCCTGAAGCTGGTCACCGGGGCGGCGGCGCTGTCCGCGCTCGGGTCCGACCACACGTTCCGGACGACGGTGGTCAGCCCGAAGGCCGGTGAGATCGTCCTGGTCGGCGGCGGCGACCCGTATCTCGCCGAGAAGCCGGCCCGCACCTTTCCCCGCCGGGCGTCGGTGACCGACCTCGCCAAGAAGACCGCCGCCGCTCTGGCCAAGACGGGCGTCAGGTCCGTCCGTCTCGGCTACGACGCCGGACTGTTCGCCGGCCCGGCCTGGAATCCGGCCTGGCCGCGCGCCTACCGCAACGAGGTCAGCCCGGTCTCCGCCCTCTGGGTGGACGGGGGCCGGGTCACCGGCCGATCGCCTGGTCCTCGGGTCGCCGATCCGGCCCGCGACGCGGCCACTGCGTTCGCGGCTGCCCTGCGCCAGAACGGCGTACGCGTCACCGGACCCGGTCCCACCCGGGCCCCCGGAGACGCAGCGGAGATCGCCGCGGTTTCGTCTCCCACCCTCGACCGGGTCGTCGAGCAGATGCTGATGGCCAGCGACAACGACGCGGCCGAAGTGCTGCTCCGGCACGTGGGCCTGGCCGCCGGCCGACCGGGGTCGACCGCCGACGGAGTCCGGGCGGTTCAGGCCGAGCTGACCGAGCTGGGTGTGTGGAGCAAGGACATCCGGATCGTCGACGGCAGCGGGCTGGCCCGCCAGACCGCGCTGCCGGCCACCACTCTGGTTCAGCTGCTCCGGCTGGCCGCGGCCGACGAGCAGCCCCACCTCCGGGCGGTGGTCAGCGGGCTGCCGGTGGCCGGGGTCGAGGGCACGCTGCGGATCCGGTTCGGCGACGACGCGAGCCTGGACGGGCGCGGGGTGGTCCGCGGCAAGACCGGCACCCTGCGCGAGGTGCACAGCCTGGCCGGCCTGATCCGCACCCGCGACGGCTCGGTGCTGGTCTTCGCCTTCCTGATCAACAAACCCAAGAACGCCTACAACGCCCGGGTCTGGCTGGACCGGGTCACCGCCGCCATCAGCACCTGCGGCTGCCGCTGACCTGGCCCGCTCCGGGCGACCGTATATCCGCACATAGCCACCAACGAAGGTGATCTCGGCCAATTCGGCGTCGTTCGTAGCCTGGTGCGGAGAAACGGACCGGCCGGGGATGCAGGGCCGGCCCTTCAGCCAGGGCCGCCTCCGGGTCAGCCCCGACCGCGGAACCCGGCACCAGCGCATACGCTCGAAGCCATGGCTACCTCGATGATCGACTGGACCGTGGCGCTCAACACGGCCACCAAGCTGGTCAAGCCCGGTCCGGAGATCACCCGGAGCGGGGCGGCGGCAGTGGTCGCCGAGCTGCGCGAGGCCGCGGTTCGCGCCGAGGCGTACGTCACCGAGGTCACCGGGCTTGTCGCGCCCCCGGCCGCCTCCCCGGTGCTCGTGGTCGACCGGCCCCGCTGGATCGAGGCGAACCTGGACGGGTTCCGGGAGATCCTGGCGCCACTGAACGCCAAGGCGACCGAGAAGCTGCGCAACGCCGGCCCGGCCATGGCCGGGATCGGCCCGCGGCTGACCGGCGTAGAGGTCGGCGCCCTGCTGAGCT
>DASQVF010000181.1:0-4918 GCA_035640915.1 Propionibacteriaceae bacterium | reverse complement strand
AGGCGGGCAACCGGCTGATGGTGCAGCAGCTCGTCCGCTACGGCGCCATCTCCGACCAGCCAACCGTGCTCGGCGTGCTCAATGACCTGGCCGTCAACCGGCTGCCGCTACTGGTCACCCTGCTGGTCGGCCTCTACATCGGTCGCCGGCTGCTGGACCTGGTGCACGACCGCACCGGCTGGCGCCTGGCCGGCCTGGCCGTGGTGCTGGTCGAGTCCTTCTTCATCCTGCTGCTGGTGATGGGCGGCATCCGGGCCGTCCAGATCTTCCTGCTCTGGCTGCAGCAGCGCGCGTTCGTGCAGTGGCTGCGCGGCATCGCCGACGCGATCGCCGACGCCTTCGCGTTCCTGGCCATCGACCTGCCGGCCCTACTGGAGCGGCTGGGGACCTTCCTGAGCGAGCAGGTCTGGCCGACCTTCCTCGAGGTGCTGGGTCAGCCGCTGCTCTGGCTCGCCGTCGCCGCCCTGGTCTATGGCTCTCGGGTGCTGTCCCTCGCCGAGCTGTGGCGCCGTGGGCAGCCGTACGCCGTGCGGGTGCCAGGCGCCAGCGTCTTCGCCCGCTACGCCGAGAAGCGGGCCCTGCGCCGGATCGGCCCGCCGCCGCGCGGCCTCCGGCTGGCCGCGGAACAGACCCGGCAGGCGTTCTTCGGCGACCTGGACGACAAGTACCTGCCGACCTTCCACGCGCTCCGGCTGGTGCTGCGGGCCGGGCTGTTGTTCCTCGGGTCCTTCATCCTCGCGTACGCGCTGGTCCTGATCGCCCAGAACTACTTCGAGACCCTGCTGCACTGGGTCGTCGGCGGCCGCGGGTACGTCTTCTGGGTCCGCTGGGAGCCGATCATCGACGTTCTGACCGACCCCCCGTTCGAGACGCTGCGGCTCTGCCTGCTCGCGGTCGCCTTCCGGCGCTGCCTGGAGCTGTTCGCCCAGCGGGTGGACGACACCAGCGTCGCGCCGCCCCCGGCGCCGGTTCCGGCCGGGGCGGCCTGATGGGACTGGAGCGTTCCCGGCTGGTCCGGACCCTGGTGGCGATCGCCCTGGTCGCCCTGGCTGCGGTGGGCCTGCGGCTGAGCGAGCGGCAGAACGACTTCGAGATCGTCCGGGGGGTGGTGGGCCGGCCGGTCACCCTCGAGGACGGCACGGTAACCGCCACCGATGTCCGGGTCGGCACCTCCCTGAGCCGGGACGGTGAGGTCTACGCGACGACCCCCGGCCTGTTCGTGGTGGTCGGGGCGGAGATCGCCGCCACTGGACGCCGGGAGCTGCCGGCGTACAACGCCCGGCTGCTGGCCGGCCCACGCCGGTACGACGCGCTGAGCGGCCCGGGCATCGGCAACGTGCCGCCCGGATTCTTCTCCGCCGCCGACATGGCCTTCGAGGTCGACCCGGCGGTGCTCGCCGACCTGACCCTTGAGCTCGTCCCGGCGGAGATCCTCACCGGGTACCCCGAGCACGCCCGGATCCACCTGGGCATCACCCCGGACAACGCCGAGGCCTGGCGGGCCGCCGGACGCGACCAGGTCCTCGAGCCCCGGGACGCGACGAGCCGGGGGATCTGATGCGGCTGCTGCCGGTCCGGAGGGTCCTGGTCGCCACCGCGGTGGGCTGCCTGGTGCTGCTCTACGTGCTGTGGTGGACCACCTACGCCGGAATCCACTTCAACCAGCGGTTCACCCAGCGCCCGCCCGGGGAGGCCGGCCAGATCGGAGGCACGGCGGTGCGGGTGCTGTCGCTGACCAGCACCCCGCTGCTGGCCGACCAGAAGTACGCCGGCCCGCCGGATCCAGCCCCATCGGGCGCCGTCTGGGTGGTGGCGGTGCTGGAAGCGACGCAGCAGCCCGGCGCGCCGGAGTTCTTCTGCTCCCTGGAGCTGCTCGACCGGGACGGCCGCCGATGGAATGCGCAGACCAACGTCACGCGTACCCTGCCCTACTGCGCCAGCGACCTGGTCAAGCCGGGACCGCCGGTGCAGTTCGAGACGATCTTCCTGGTCCCCGAGCGCCTGGTCGGCCAGGTGGTCGGGGTCGCTCTGCTCGACCCCGCGTCCGCCGACCGGGTCGACGTGGTGCGCCCGCCGGCCTGACCTGGTCCCCGCTACGTCTCAGCCGGCAGCACCTGCACCGGCAGGTCCACCCGGAACCCGAACAGGGTGTTGTCCCAGGCCTTCTCGTCGGTGGTCAGGTAGGGATCCTCGTAGGCCAGCTCGGCGACGGCGAGCTGGACGAGGTCTCCCGGCTCGTACTCCGGCGGCAGCTCGAAGGTGACCCGGTAGTCGATCGCGGGCAGACCCGGCGCCAGATGGCGACGGTCGAAGACCGTGAAGCCGGCCGCGGACCCGATGTCGGCGTTGTACGGCTCCGCGATCAGTCCGCTGACCGGGTCCTTGAGCGCGAACACGCTGTCGCTGCCGAACACCGTCGGCGCCAGGGTCTCGTCCGCGGTGTTGCGGGCCTGGCCGGTCGCGACGACCTTCCACCGGCTGACCTTGCCGTCGGCATCGTTCTCCGGCCGGGCGGTCGCCTCGGTGAAGCGGAACTCGTACGGGCCGGTGACGATGAGCGCCCCGGGCGCTACGGGCTGCAGCAGGTCGGTCCGTTTCTCGAACCCGCCGGCGAGGTAGACCAGGCCGATGACCAGCAGCAGGGACAGCAGCACGCTGCCGTAGACCAGCCCTCGCCGTACCCGGGACGGAGAGACCGGGTCGCCGGCCGGCGGCGCCCACCCGGGGTTGACCTCGCCCTCGTCCAGCCACGCGGCCGGACCGTCCGGGCGGGTGGTCTGGACGGTCGACACGCGCCTCAGTGTAGGCAGCGAGGGTGGCGGCGGCCCAGCCGTCCGCAGCCGGAAGCACACAGACGATCGATTCCGCAGGAGGCCACAGGAGCCGCGTAGAGGGGCCGGGTGTGTACGGGCCCATCCGGAATAGGCGCCAGCGCGCAAGATCGGCCTTCCAGCGCGTCTCAGCCGACGTTTTCTGCGCGAAGTCACCCGTCGGCGTAAGGATTCGCCAGCCCAGCCGGTAGACTGGCCGGAGGTCGTCAGACCGCCAACCAACCGCCACGAACGCACAACTCGTCGTGCCGCCTGCCGCACCCAACGGGTGGGGTCCGGGCGGCGCGCGTGTGACAGGAGACCTGCGAACCGGTGCCCGCCACGCCCGAGCAATCCGACACTACCGAAGCCGTCGACGCCGCCGAGGTCAGCATCTCGGCCGAGGAGCTGGCCGCCGCGGCCGACGACCTCGACAAGATCCGCTCCTCCGCTGTCGCCGCCGGCAGCTACGACTCCGAGTCCATCACGGTGCTCGAGGGCCTCGAGGCGGTCCGCAAGCGCCCGGGCATGTACATCGGCTCCACCGGAGAGCGCGGCCTGCACCACTTGGTGTACGAGGTGGTCGACAACGCCGTGGACGAGGCCCTGGCCGGGTACTGCGACACGATCCTCGTTCGGATCCTGCCCGAGGGTGGGATCCAGGTGATCGACAACGGCCGGGGCATCCCGGTCAAGGAGCATCCCAAGGAGAAGATCCCGGCCGTCACGCTGGCGCTGACCGTGCTGCACGCCGGCGGCAAGTTCGGCGACGGCGGTTACAAGGTGTCCGGCGGCCTGCACGGGGTCGGCGTATCCGTGGTCAACGCACTGTCGGCCCGGCTCAACGTGGACGTGAAGCGGGACGGCTACCGGTGGACCCAGGACTTCCGGCTCGGCGACCCGGTCACCCCGCTGGAGCAGCACGAGGCGACCGACGAGACCGGCACCACGGTGACCTTCTTCCCCAGCCCCGAGATCTTCGAGACCACGGTGTTCTCCTACACCACGCTGGCCTCCCGGCTTCGGGAGATGGCGTTCCTGAACAAGGGGCTGAGCATCACCATCCGCGACGAGCGGCCGGATCGGCTGGACGAGGACGGCCAGCCGCTGACCGACAGCTTCCGCTACGACGAGGGGCTGATCGACTACGTCCGCTACCTCACCGGCAGCAAGGACGTCGTGCACAGCACCGTGATCGCGGTCGAGGCCGAGCGGCCGGACACCGGGATCAGCGTCGAGGTGGCGATGCAGTGGAACATGTCCTACCAGGAGTCGGTGCACACCTTCGCCAACACGATCAACACCCACGAGGGCGGCACCCACGAGGAGGGCTTCCGGGCGGCGCTCACCAACACCGCCAACAAGTGGGGCGAGAACTGGGGGATGATCAAGAAGCCCGAGGAACGGCTGTCCGGTGACGACATCCGGGAGGGGCTGACGGCGATCATCTCGGTCAAGCTGGCCGAGCCGCAGTTCGAGGGACAGACCAAGACCAAGCTGGGCAACACCGAGGTCCGGTCGTTCGTCCAGCAGGTGATGAACTCCCGGCTGGGGGACTGGTTCGAGCAGAACCCCGGCGAGGGCAAGCAGATCATCCGCAAGGCCCAGGCGGCGGCGATCGCCCGGATCGCGGCGCGCAAGGCCCGGGACGACGCCCGCAAGCGCAAGGGTCTGCTCGGCCGCAGCGGCCTGCCGGGCAAGCTCAGGGACTGCCAGTCGACCAACCCGGAGGAGTGCGAGGTCTTCATCGTCGAGGGCGACTCGGCGGGCGGCTCGGCCACCGGTGGGCGGGACCCGCGGACCCAGGCGATCCTGCCCATCCGCGGCAAGATCCTCAACGTCGAGAAGGCCCGGATCGACCGGATCATGCAGAACACCGAGGTCCAGGCGATCATCTCCGCCCTGGGCACCGGCGTCCACGACGACTTCGACCTGGCGAAGCTGCGGTACCACAAGATCGTGATGATGGCCGACGCCGACGTCGACGGCGCGCACATCCGGACGCTGCTGCTGACGCTGATGTTCCGGTTCATGAAGCCGTTGATCGAGGCCGGCCACGTGTTCCTGGCCCAGCCGCCGTTGTTCAAGATCAACTGGACGAACGCCCC
>DASQVF010000180.1:0-2572 GCA_035640915.1 Propionibacteriaceae bacterium | reverse complement strand
GGCCTTGTCCAGGATGTTCAGGCCCTCGGCGAAGGCGGCCATCATGCCGTACTCGATGCCGTTGTGCACCATCTTCACGAAGTGTCCGGCGCCGGACGGTCCGCAGTGCAGGTAGCCCTGCTCCTCCGGCGCCAGCTCCCCGGATCGGCCGGGGGTGCGCTCGATCTCGCCCGCCCCGGGAGCGATGGTCTTGAGCAGCGGGTCGATGGTCTTGACCGCGACCTCGTCGCCGCCGACCATCAGGCAGTACCCGCGCTCCAGGCCGAACACGCCGCCGCTGGTGCCGATGTCGACGTAGTGGATGCCCTGCTCGCGCAGCTTGCGGGCCCGGCGTACGTCGTCGCGGTAGTTGGAGTTGCCGCCGTCGATGATGATGTCGCCCTCTTCGAGGAGCGCGGCGACCTGCTCGACGATGCGGCCGGTGATGCCCGCCGGGATCATCACCCAGACCACCCGCGGCTTGTCCAGCTGGCGAACGAAGTCCTCCATCGTGGTGGCGCCGGTCGCGCCTTCACCCTCCAGCTGCGCGACCGACTCGGGGTTGACGTCGAAGACCACGCACTCGTGTCCGCCGCGCATCAGACGCCGCACGATGTTGGCGCCCATCCGACCGAGCCCGACCATTCCCAGCTGCATGACAAGCTCCTGATCTTCGGCGACGCGCGGCGGTTGTCGTCAACCTAACAGAGCCGTTCGCCGCCCCGACAGGGCTTGCAACACAGTTGCCGTCAGTCCGCGAGCGTCGGCAAGGGAGGGACCCGGTCCGGTCTGGACGACGAGCGAGACGACACGCTTTTCGTCGGCGAGCGAGGAGGAAGACCGGAGCCTAAGGGCCCGACCGAGCGCGAGCGGACAAGACCAAGATCAAGACGGCAGGCGCATCAGCATGATCACATGGCGGTACTCGGTCAGCGGCTCGTCCTCCAGGCTGGCGAGTCCGGTGAGCTGGCACGGCTTGCTGGCCGCGGTGAAGCCGAAGTTCACGTACGGGGTGTCGAACGCCCCCAGCGCGTCGAGCAGGTAGCTCGGGTTGAATCCCGCCGCCGTGACGGCCGGCTCGCCCCCACCGGGCTGGTCGACCGTCGCCTCGATCGCCTCGGAGCCCTGCGCCTGGTCCCCGGTCGCCGCCTCCAGGGTGACCATGCCGTCGCCGACCAGCATCCGCAGCGAGGTGTTCCGCTCGGCGACCAGGGCGACCCGCTTGGCCGCCGCGATGGCCTCGGCGGTGCTGACCCGGACGTTCATCACGGCAGCGGTGTTCATGATGTGCCGGACCTTGGGGAACTCCCCGTCCAGCAGCCGGGTGGTGGTCTGCCGCTCGCCGGCCGCGCCGTGACCCTCGAAGCCGATGATCCCGTCGCCGGTGGCACCGCTGGCCAGGCTGAGGGTGACCTCCTCGCCCGCGGTCATCGACCGGGCGGTGTCATTCAGCACCTTCGCCGGCACCAGGGCGGTGGCCGAGACCGCGGTGGTGGTCGGGCTCCAGCTCAGCTCCCGCAGCGCCATCCGATAGCGGTCGGTGGCCAGCAGCGAGATGGTGTCGCCCTCGATCTCGACGCGCACCCCGGTGAAGACCGGAAGCAGCTCGTCCCGCCCGGCCGCGACCACGACCTGGGCCACGGCCTGGGCGAAGACCTCGCTCGGCACCGTGCCGGTCGCCTCGGGCATGCGGGGGAGCGCGGGATAGTCGGCCACCGGCAGCGTCTGCAGGGTGAACCGGGCACTGCCGCAGACCAGCTCCATCCGGGTGTCGTCCGCGGTGATCTCCACCGGCCGCGCCGGCAGGCTGCGGGAGATGTCGGCCAGCAGCCGACCGGAGACCAGCGCCTGTCCCTCGTCGCTGACGTCGGCCTTGACCGAGATCTTGGCCGAGGTCTCGTAGTCGAAGCTGGAGAAGGTGACCCCGTCGGCGTCGGCCCGCACCAGCAGGCCGGCCAGGATCGGCACGCTCGGCCGGACCGGCAGGCTGCGGGCCGCCCACTGCACGGCCTCCGCCAGCACGTCCCGCTCGAGTCGGATCTTCACGCTTTCCTCCTTGTACGCCCCGAGTCAGGCCGGTCACCCTGGACCCCGGAACCTCCCGAGTCGGGGTAAGGGCACGGGCGATCTTACTCAGCCGCGCCCCCTGCGTACGGTTGGCGTGGACGATACCTACCTCGGCTCCCGCGTTTGCCGTCACATGACGCCTTACGGGTGGCCCGATCCGGCTAGAGACCCCCGTTTCCCGTCACATGACGGGAAACGCGTGGGAGTGGCGGCAGGGAGGCTCTCAGCCCTGCTTCTCGCCGGGCAGCAGCTGCCGGAGGTCGTCGGCCGCGGCCATCACCTCGGCCTGCAGCGGCCCGATCGCCTCCATCCCCGGCGGGATCTGGCCGGTGAACACCGGTCGCACCTCGAACACCAGGTCCAGCACGTCGTCACGGGTCGGAGTTCCCTTGCGGACCGTCATCGCGTCGCCGGCCAGCCGACCGTACTCGTTGACGCGGCTGCGCCACCCCGGGTCGTCGGTCGTGTGGTTGTTCCGCATCTCGGTGGCCAGCGCGTCGAGAGCCTTCTCCAACCGGAGCAGCTG
>DASQVF010000179.1:0-2632 GCA_035640915.1 Propionibacteriaceae bacterium | reverse complement strand
CTGGGCTACGACGTGCTCAGCGCCGAGAACCGGGGGATGGTGCTGGCTCGGGTCACCGGCTTCGGCCAGATCGGTCCCTACCGCCGACGGCCGGGCTTCGGCACGCTGGCCGAGGCGATGAGCGGCTTCGCCGCCGCCACCGGTGAGCCGGACGGTCCTCCGACGCTGCCGCCGTTCGGCCTGGCCGACGGGATCGCGTCGCTGGCGACCGCGTACGCGATCATGGTCGCGCTGCACGCCCGGGCCGCGAGCGGCCGGGGGCAGGTGATCGACCTGGCCATCGTGGAGCCGATCATGGCCGTGCTGGGTCCGCAGATCACCCGCTGGGACCAGCTCGGGACGCTGCAGCCGCGGACCGGCAACCGGTCGGCCAACAACGCGCCGCGCAACACCTATCGCACCGCGGACGGGCACTGGGTGGCGGTGTCGACGAGCTCGCAGAGCATCGCCGAACGGCTGCTGCGCCTGGTCGGTCGGCCGGACCTGGTCGAGCAGCCGTGGTTCGCACACGGACGGACCCGGGCCGAGCACGCCGACGAGCTGGACGCGGCGGTGGGGTCGTGGATCGCCACGCGGACGCGGGAGGAGGTGGTGGGCGAGTTCGAGCGCGCGGAGGCGGCGGTCGCCCCGATCTACACCGCGGCGGACATCGTGACCGACCCGCAGCTGCAGGCGCTCGGAACCATCCACCGGATCGAGGACCCGGACCTCGGCCCGCTGGCCATGCAGGGTCCGCTGTTCCGGATGTCGGAGACAGGTGCGGAGATCCGGCACACCGGCCGGTCGCCAGGCGCCGACACCGACCTGGTGCTGGGCGGACTCGGCCTCGACGACGACGAGATCGCCCGGTTGCGGGCGGCGGGGGTGGTGGCATGACTCGGCCCGTAATCACCTTGCTCTACGTCCCGGGGGACCAGCCCGGCCGAGTGGCCAAGGCGCTGGCCTCCGCGGCGGACGTGGTGATCGTCGACCTGGAGGACGCCGTTCGCCCGGACTCCAAGGCCGCGGCCCGCGACGATCTCGGATCGCTGCTCAGCGAGGTCGACCGGGGTCTGCAGGTGCGGATCAACGCCCTGAACACCAAGTGGATCGACGAGGACCTGGAGGCGGTGTCCGCGCTGCCGCCCGGGATCGGCGTACGGATTCCCAAGTGCGAGGACCCGCTGGCGCTCGACGATCTCGACCGTCGGCTCGGCTCCCGGCCGCTGCATCTCCTGGTCGAGTCCGCCCTGGGCGTGGAGATGGCGTACGCGCTCAGCCAGTGCGCCGGCGTGGTCTCGATCGGGCTGGGCGAGGCGGACCTCCGCGCGGACCTCGGGGTCGTCGAGGACGGGGGCATGCTCTGGGCGCGCAGCCGGATCGTCAACGCGGCCGCGGCCGCCGGGTTGCCGGCGCCGCACATGTCGGTCTACCCGAACGTTGCCGACCTGGATGGGCTGCGGCGAGGCTGCGAGGTCGGTCGCCGGCTCGGCTTCCTGGGTCGGGCGGCCATCCATCCCCGACAGCTGCCGGTGATCGCCGAGGCGTTCCGGCCCAGCGAGGAGGACGTCGCCCGCGCCCGCGAGCTGGTGGCCGCGGCGGAGATCTCCGACTCCGGCGCGGTGCTCACCGCCGACGGCCGCTTCGTCGACGAGGCGGTGCTCCGCCAGGCCCGCCGTACTCTCGCGCTGGCCGACTGACCCGCCGCAGTCTTCAGGTTTCCGGGCACTCAGCCGTCAGGAAGTGCCCGGAAACCCGAATTTGCTCTAAGCCGGCCGGAGGCGGCCGTGCAGGCGGCGTACGCCGAACACGGTCAACCAGACGCTAAGGCCGGCGGCGGCGAACAGCAGACCGTTGGCCGGAGTCAGGTACGGGCGGACCCGGTCACCGATCAGCGCGCCGACGGCCAGCAGCAGCGCGGCCTTGGGGATGGTGATGACCAGGTTCCAGCGCAGGAACCGCAGGTAGCCCACGCCGGCGCCGCCCGCCGTCACGATCACCGGGATGGCTGCGCTGTCGAACACCTTCGCGCCGATCAGGATGCGGGCCAGGCTGCGCTGCACCGCTGCCTCCAGCCGGGTTCGCCGCTCGGCGGTTGCGCCGAGTCGGGCGAGCATCCGGGTGATCCGGCCGTTGGAGGTCGAACGCCGAGCCAGCCGGCCGGCGAAGAAGTAGGCGGTGTCCGCCCCCACGTCGGCCACCACGGCCAGCACAAGCACGACGAGGAAGCTCATCAGCCCGGTGGCCACCAGCATTCCCGACGTCACCATGGCGAGCGGGCCCTCGAGGACCATCAGGCTGAACATGACCAGGTAGGGATGGGCCAGCACGTACGCCCACAGCTTCGTCATCTCGCCCACCTCCTCGCCTCGCGGCCGGCAACTTCCTCGATTATGTCCGGACGAATCAACACAAATCCCGTTTTCGGGGGCGATTGGGTGACATCTCCGGGTAGCTCCGGCCCCGGCGATGCGAGAGTTTCACGTCGGGGGTGGTCAGAGTTCACTCGCGGTTACTAGGGTCGGGCCTCGTGCCCCAGCCTCTCGCCTCGGTCGCCCACCGCACCACGCTCGGCCTGATCGCCACGGCGCTGGTGGCCGGGGTCCTCCCCGGGACCGCGTACGCCGCGCCGCCGACGGCGCCGTACATCTCC
>DASQVF010000178.1:0-5216 GCA_035640915.1 Propionibacteriaceae bacterium | reverse complement strand
CCGCCTGGGCTACCACAACCACAACTGGGAGTTCTTCCGTCTGACCGACGACCCATCGAGGACGGCGTACGACGTCTTGATCGAGGAGACGGACCGCCGATACGTCCACTTCCAGATGGACCTCTTCTGGGTCATCAGGGGGGCGCGTGACCCAGTGGACCTGCTGCGCCGCCTGGACGGGCGGGTCCGGCAGTTCCATGTCAAGGACATGAACCAGGCCGGGAGCTTCGAGGACCCGGGCCGAGGGCTGATCGACTTTCCGCGAATCTTCCGCACCCACCAGGTCGAGGAGTACATCGTCGAGAGGGACGACGCCGGCTCGCCGCCGAGGACGCCGGAACAGGCGCTGGAGACGGCTCGCGTCGGCTACCAGTTCCTCCGCACAGTCCGCTTCTGACGCTCTCGGCCGCTTCTGGCCTCGGCAAGTTTGATCACCACCAGGGCAACGGCCGAACAGGACGTCACATCCGCTGGAACGCCAGGAGGAGCGTGTAGATCAGCCCGACAAGTGCGCTCGCCGCGGTGACCAGGGAGCCGGACGGCTACCCGTAAGGGTCACCGAGTGGCTCAGGACGCGGCGCTGTCCCGCATCCCGCCTGCCGAGTAGCGTGCTGAGGGTGGGGTTTCGCCGGTGAGGTGGGGCACCGATGGGTGATGCGTCGGGACCACACACCGCGGAACCGCCGCCGCCGTTGCTGGCCGGAAAGCTCACGACGCCGCTCCTCCAGCCGGGCCTGGTACGGCGAGACCGCCTGCTGGAGATGTTGGACGAGAACGCGACACATCGGTTGTGCCTCGTCATCGCTCCGGCCGGTTGGGGCAAGACCACCTTGTTGACCGAATGGGCGCGCCGAGCCGGTGACCGGGCTTCCCCGGCATGGGTGACCCTGGACGAGACCGATGACGAACCGCACCGGTTCTGGACCTACGCACTCACGGCGTTGCAGCGGGTGGCGCCGGACCTCGCCGGGGGTGCGTCGGCGGCCTTGCGGGTGCCCGGCATCGATCCCCTCGACGTGGCCCTGCCCACCCTGCTCAACGACCTGTCCGCGAGCAGCACGAGGCACACGCTGATCCTGGACGACTACCACCTGCTGACCGACGTCCGCATCCACGAGGCGGTCGAGTACCTGCTGAGCTACCTCCCGCCGTCGCTCCGACTGGTGATTGCCGCCCGGTTCGACCCGCCGCTGCCGCTGGCCAGGATGAGAGCTCGCGGTGAACTGACCGAGATCCGCGCCGCCGATCTGCGGTTCGGGGCCACCGAAGCCGCCGGTCTGGTTGCGGCGGTGAGCCAGGTCGACGTCAGCTCCGACGCTGTCGACGCTCTGGTGGAGCGGACCGAGGGGTGGGCGGTGGGACTCAAACTGGCTGCCTTGGCAATTCGCGGTTCCGCCGATCCGGCGGCACCCGCTGCTGCGGCCCGTGACGACCGGCACGTCATCGACTTCCTCTCCTCGGAGGTGCTGGATCGAATCCCGGCCGATCGGCGGGCGTTCCTCGTTCGGACCTCGGTCCTGGATCGGTTGTGTGGGTCGTTGTGCGACGCGGTACTCGGCCGCGCCGGGTCGGCGGCCGTCCTGGATGCCCTCGAGCAAGCCGACCTCTTCGTCGTCCCTTTGGATGGTCACCGTGAGTGGTACCGGTACCACCGGCTCTTCCGGGACGTGCTGACCCGTGAGCTGAAGGGAGCGGCACCCGAGGCCGTTCCCTGCCTGCTTCGCCGCGCCGCGGACTGGTACCTGGCGGCGGGGCAGGTGGACCAAGCGGTGCGCCTGCTGACGACGGCGGGAGACCGGGAGCGGGCCGCGTCATTGCTGCTGGCAGTCGAGGACGAGTTCCTCGAGCAGGGCGCAGCCGCGACGTACCTGCAGCTCGGCGACCAGCTGGGTGAGGCCATCATCCGCGCCGATCCCCGGCTGGCGGTCAGCATGGCGGGGGCGGCTGCGCAGAGCGGCCAGCTGGATCGGGTCCCCGGTTTGCTCGACGTCGCTGAGGCGCGCCTTCGCGTCAACAGCCCGCCGTATCAGGCGTGGAGCAGCCTCGCCGCCGCAGCCGCGGTGCTGCGGGCCGCGTACGACCCGAGGACCCGCGCCGATCCGCCGGCGATGCTTGCGGCGGCCGAGCGCGCGGCCAGTCTGGAGACCGATCCAACCCTTCAGGGCTACGTCATCGCCCGGATCACCCTGGGCGCCGTGCTCTCCGGGCTCGGCCGGTCGGAGGAGGCCATCCCGATCCTTCGCGAGGCGTGGGACGGATCGGTTGCCGCCCAGGTGCCGATGTTCATCGGCCTGCAGGCTGCCGGCCTGCTGGGCATGTGCCTGGTTGAGACCGACCGCCACGACGAGGCGCGGCGACTCGTGCATCGGGTAGCGCCGATCGTAGGAAACATGCTGGACGCGCTGGGGGATGCGGCCGCCGCCGCCGTCACCTTCGTGGTGGCCGTGGACGGCCGGCTGGCTTACCACGAAGGCCGCACCGAGGACGCCCGGCGTCTGCTCACCCGGGCGGCCGCGCTGGCCCGGATCGGGGGGCACCCGAGCCAGCGGGTCTACGTCCTCACCGCGCTCGCCGATGCGCAGCTACGCGCCGGCGACCGTACGGCGGCCAGGTCCGCCCTCGCCGAAGCCCGAGAGACGGTGGAGACCGAGATCGCGTTCCCGGCCTCGACGGCGCGGCTGGCGGCCGCGGAGAATCGGATCGGCCGCGGCGCGGCGCTCGCCGCCCGGCGGGGTGGAGTGCTGGTCGAGGCGCTGACCGACCGGGAGCTCTCCCTGCTGCGTGCGTTGTCGGGTCCGCTCAACCAGCGGGAGATCAGCGCCGAGCTCTACCTGTCGCTGAACACGGTCAAGGGCTATACGAAGAACCTGTACCGGAAGCTGGGCGCTACCTCCCGCGCCGAGGCGGTCGAGCGCGGCCGGGAGCTCGGCCTGATCTGATCCGTCGTCCCCAGCACCACCCCGGGTGGTTTCTGCGAGGGGTGGGGCCCGACCCCACCGACCGCGCCCACAGTGGCCCCATGCGAGACCAGGAGCCAACCGACGGGGTGCTGACCTACCGCCTGGAGATCCGCGGTCCACTGCCGGCCGTGGCCCGAGAGGAGCTGCACCGGCGGTTCGGCCAGGTCGAGGTGCGGTCCACCGGCCCTCGGACGGTCGTGGCCGGCCTCATGGTCGACCAGGCGGCCCTGCGGTCCATGCTCGGCCTGCTCTGGGATGTCGGCTGCGAGGTGCAGCTCCTGCAGGCCACGGTCGCCGTCCGGCGAAGAGACAGGGGAGAGGAATCATGAGTGAAGTGACCGAGCCGCTGACCTGGCGAGCGCCGTGGACGGGCAGGGTGAGCGCCGGTCGCCGGCGGTCCTGGTCGATGGTCGGGGCTCAGCTGGCCTTCCTGCTGGTGGTGGGCATCGCCTCGGTGTTCGCGATGGCGCCGACCGCGCCCGTCGGTGCGGACGCGCCGGTCGAAACCTTCAGCGCGACCCGGGCGATGACGCACATCTCGGCAGTCGCGGACGAGCCGCGGCCCGTGGGATCGCCGGAGCACGGCGAGGCCAGGACCTATCTGCTCGACCAGCTCGAGTCGCTGGGTTGGCGTACGGAGGTGCAGGAATCGGTCGGGATGTTCGACTTCGGGGTCGCCGGGACCCAGTCCATGTCCGGGGTCGCCAATGTGATCGCGACGAGGCCGGGCACCGCCTCGACCGGGACGGTGATCCTGACCGGTCACTACGACACGGTTCCGGGGTCGCCCGGTGCCGCCGACGACGGAATCGCCATCGGGGTTCTGCTCGAGACCGCCCGGGCCCTCAGCACCGCCGGGGCCGACCGGAACACCGTGATGGTCCTGCTCACCGACGCCGAGGAGGTGGCGCTACACGGCGCGGAGGCGTTCGTGCGAGAGCGCGCCGATCAGCTCGGCACCGCCGTCGTCCTCAACCACGAGGCCCGCGGGGCGGGCGGCGCCCCGATGACCTTCCGCATGTCGTCGCCGAACGGCCGGCTCGTCGAAGCCTTGGCCGGTGCGCCAGGCGCCTCGGCCGACTCGGGCTCGGAGGCGGCCTTCGAGGCGTTGCCGAACGACAGCGACTTCACTCCGTTCGAGCAAGCAGGTTTGTACGGCTTCGACACCGCCATCATGGCGGACGGCGCCTACTATCACACCCCCCTCGACGACCCGGCTCGCTTGAGTGCCGCCTCCGTACAACAGATGGGTGACACCACCCTCGCCCTGACCCGTGAGCTGGCCGGCATGGATCTCGGTGCGATCGCGGGCGGTGGGGAGGAGATCGTGCTGACGCTGCCCTGGGGCCTGCTCCGGTATCCGCAGAGTCTTGAGATTCCGCTCGCGATCGGCGTACTGGTGCTCGGGGCCGTGCTGGTCTGGGTGTTGCGGCGACGAGGTGCGCTGACGCTACCGCGTACCGCCTTCTCGGCAGCCGCTTCGATCGTTCTCGTCCTGGCCGCCGCCGCCGCTGGCTACGCGGTGTGGCGGGTGGCTCTGCTGATCGACCCGGCGCAGGCTTCGGCCGTGATCGGGGAGCCCTACCGGCCTCTGTTCTACCGGTTGGCGACGCTGGTCGCCGGACTGTGGGCCGTCGTCTCGGTGTTCGCATTGCTCCGTCGGCGGCTGGATGCGGTCAGCGTCGCCGTCGGCATGCTCCTCCTGCTCGCTCTGGCCGGCGTGCCGCTCGCCGTCACCTTGCCCGGCGTCTCGGGGTCGGTGGTGCAGCCGACGCTGGTCGCGATGATCGGGGCCGTCATCGCAGTGCTGCTCCCGGAGCGTCCTGCCGCCGCCCGTACCGGGGTCTATCTGCTGGGCCTGTCCGGGGCCGCGATCCTGCTCGGACCGGCCGTGTGGATCGGCTTCGACATCGGGCTCGGTACCGGACCGCTGAGTGCGGCGCTGCTTGCGGTGTTCGCCACGCTGGCGCTTCCCCTCCTCGAAGCCGGCCGGACAGGACGGGCCGGTACGGTGCCGCGACGGAAGGGTATGGCGGCGGCCTCAGCGCTGCTGCTGATCGCGACCGCCGCCCTCACCGCCGCCGGCTTGGCGGCCAATCGGGAAGGCGCCACCGATGCCCGTCAGGAGCAGATCGTGTACTCGGTCGATGCCGATACGCAGCGCGCGTACTGGGCTTCCACCGCAGTACCAGCCAGCGACTGGAGCCGATCGTTGCTGAGCCGGCCGGCCGGCCCGCTCGACGATGCCTTCCCCTG
>DASQVF010000177.1:0-2787 GCA_035640915.1 Propionibacteriaceae bacterium | reverse complement strand
TCCAGGCGGTGCTGGACGCGGCTCGCGACGCCGGCCTCGGCGTGGTCGTCGACCTGGTGCCGAACCACCTGGGCATCTCGATGCCCGCCGAGAACCCGGCGTGGTGGGACGTGCTCCAGCACGGGCGGGAGTCCGCGTACGCCGACTGGTTCGACATCGACTGGAGCCGGGACCGGATCGTCGTCCCCATCCTGGGCGACGATGCGGCGCTGACCGTCGCCGACGGTGAGCTGCGCTACTACGAGCACCGTTTCCCGCTGGCCCCGGGGACCGGGTCCGACGGCGACGACCCCGAGGCGGTGCACGCCCGGCAGCACTACGAGCTGGTCCACTACTCCCGCGGCAACACCGAGCTCAACTACCGCCGCTTCTTCACCGTGACCACCCTGGCCGGGGTCCGGGTCGAGGACCCGTCGGTGCTGCAGGCGACCCATGCCCTGGTGCCGTCCTGGGTGGAGTCGGGCGTCACCGGGCTGCGGATCGACCACCCGGACGGCCTGGTCGACCCGGCCGGATACCTGGACCGGCTGCGCTCGATGGCTCCGGAGGCCTGGATCACGGTGGAGAAGATCCTGGAGGCCGACGAGGAGCTTCCGAAGCGCTGGCCGGTCGCCGGCACCACGGGCTACGACGCGATGCGTGAGGTGAACGGGGTGTTCATCGACCCCGACCGCGAGCCGGAGCTGACCGCTCTCTATAACCGGCTCACCGGCGACGAGCGGTCGATCGCCGAGCACGTCGAGCAGGGCAAGCGGATGGTGGTGGAGCGCCTGCTGCGGGCCGAGGTGCGGCGAATGGCCGCCCTGGTGCCCGAGGTGCCCGACGCCGGGCCGGCGCTGGCCGAGGTCGCCGTGGGCTTCTCGGTCTACCGCTCCTACCTGCCCGACGGCGTCGAGCGGCTGGACGAGGCCATCGCCACCGCCCGGGCCCGCCGGCCCGAGCTGGCCGGGACCCTGGCCGCACTGGACGACCGGCTGCACGACCCGGCCGACGAGCTGGCCCTACGGCTGCAGCAGCTGAGCGGGGCCACCACGGCCAAGGGGGTCGAGGACACGGCGTACTACCGCTACGCGCGGTTCATCGCGCTGAACGAGGTCGGCGGCGACCCGGGCCGGCTCGGCGTCGGCCTGGAGGAGTTCCACGCCCTGCAGGTCCGGCGGCAGGCCGGGCAGCCGGAGTCGATGACCGGACTGTCCACCCACGACACCAAGCGTGGTGAGGACGTACGCGCCCGGCTCGCCGTGCTGGCCGAGATCGTCGAGGACTGGGGCTCCTTCGCCGAGGAGCTCATGGCCGCGACGGCAGTGCCGAACCGGGCCTTCGGCTACTTCCTCGCCCAGACCCTCGCTGGAGCCGGACCGATCGAGCGCGATCGGATGCACGCGTACGCCGAGAAGGCGATGCGGGAGGCCGCCGATGATACGACCTGGACCGACCCGGACACCGACTTCGAGGCAGCGGTTCACGCCGCCGTGGACCACGCGTACGACGACCTCACCCTGCGGGGGGCGTGGGACACCGTCGACATGCTGCTCACCGCTCCCGGCTGGGCCAATGCGCTGGGCCAGAAACTGGTGCAGCTGACCATGCCGGGCGTACCGGACGTGTACCAGGGCACCGAGGTCTGGGAGGACTCCCTGGTCGACCCGGACAACCGACGTCCGGTCGACTTCACGGCGCTGCGGGACCAGCTGGCCGGGGTGGAGCAGGCGCGGCTTCCCGTCGACGCGTCCGGCGCGGCAAAGCTCTGGGTGACCACCTCGGCACTGCGGGCCCGTCGCGACCGACCGGAGCTGTTCACCGGCTACACCCCGGTAACCGCGGACGGACCGCAGTCGGACCACCTGGTGGGCTTCGACCGCGGCGGCGCGATCACCCTGGCCACGCGGCTGCCGGTGGGCCTGGACCGGGCCGGCGGCTGGGGCGAGACCACGGTAGAACTGCCCGGCCCGGTCACCGACGTGCTGACCGGGGCAACCCACGAGCGCCGGACCCCGGTGGCCGACCTGCTGGCCAGCTATCCGGTGGCTCTGCTGCTGCGCGACTAACCGATCCCACGCCGTCGGGCGCCGGTGCTACTCGAGCACGAAGGTGACGAGCATGTTGACCAGGTAGGCACTGACCCGGCCGTCGGTCACCTCGACAGACTGCTCCTTGATCCAGGCGGACTTGACCCCGCGAAGCGATGCGTTGGCCCGCTCCAGGCCGATCTTCACCGCGTCCTCGAAGCTGGTGTCGGACTTGGCACTGATCTCGGTGACGCGGGCGACGGTTCCTGCCATGGTGACCTCCCTCGGTCGATCGTGGGGGTACCTCCCCCACACCCGGCATTCAACTCCACCCGCCCGACGCCGGCGGTGCCTCCCCACGACTGCGCGGCCCTTCGACATGGAACGGCCCCGGACTCCTTCGAGTCCGGGGCCGTTCGCTGACTACCTGGGGTCAGATCACTTCAGGATCTTGGTCACCCGGCCGGCGCCGACCGTACGCCCACCCTCACGGATGGCGAACTTCAGCTCCTCCTCCATGGCGATCGGCTGGATCAGCTGCACGCTCATGTCGGTGTTGTCGCCCGGCATCACCATGTCGGTGCCCTCCGGCAGGTTCACCACGCCGGTGACGTCGGTGGTCCGGAAGTAGAACTGCGGACGGTAGTTGTTGAAGAACGGCGTGTGCCGCCCGCCCTCCTCCTTGCTCAGGATGTAGACCCGGGCCTCGAAGTCGGTGTGCGGGGTGGTGGTACCCGGCTTGATGATCACCATGCCGCGCTCCACGTCCTCGCGCTTG
>DASQVF010000176.1:0-3024 GCA_035640915.1 Propionibacteriaceae bacterium | reverse complement strand
TCTGGTGGCGCTGCTGGACGCGATGCCGCCGGCGGTGGCGGCTCTGCCGCGCCGGCCGCCGTGGACCGACGCCGTGGGGAGCTACGCCGAGATGGTCGGCGCCGTGCTGCCGGCGGCCGGACCACAGCTGAGCTGGCTGGTCGGGCACGTCACGGCCGGTCTCGGCGGTAGCCCGCCCGGCAACGAGCCCACCCACGGCGACTTCCACGAGGGCCAGCTATTCGTGTCCGCCGGACGGGTCACCGGGGTGCTGGACATCGACACCGTGGGGCCGGGCCGCCGGGTCGACGACCTGGCCTGCCTGCTCGCCCACCTGTCCACCGTGCAGCGGATGTCGCCGGAGCAGGCGATCGGGCTGACCCGCTTGATCAACCTCTGGCTGCCCGTCTTCGACGCCCGGGTGGATCCCGCCGAGCTGCGGCTGCGGGCGGCGGCGGTGATCATCTCGCTGGCCACGGGTCCGTACCGCGCTCAGCAGCGGAACTGGCAGGCCGAGACCGCCGGGATGCTGAACTCCGCGGAGGCGCTGGTCCGCAGCGCCGGGTAGGTCACTGACCGGATGCGTCTGGACTCCGCTGTGCGACCATGCGCAGATGAGTAAGAGCAAGGGGGACGACCCCCTTGGACAGGTGGGCGCACAGTCCGAGTCGGGGACCCCGATCGCGCCGGTCTACGGGCCGGAGGCGCTGTCCGGCTTCGACCCGGCCGTCGCCCTCGGGGCGCCCGGGGAGTTCCCCTTCACCCGCGGCGTGTACCCGGGGATGTACACCTCCCGGCCCTGGACCATGCGCCAGTACGCCGGCTTCGGCACGGCAGCGGAGTCCAACGCGCTCTACCGCGACCTGATCGCCTCCGGCGCGGCCGGTCTGTCGGTGGCTTTCGACCTGCCCACCCAGATGGGCCTGGACTCCGACGCTCCGGCCGCCGACGGCGAGGTCGGCAAGGTGGGGGTGGCGATCGACTCGCTGGAGGACATGCGCCGGCTGTTCTCCGGTCTGCCGCTCGGCGAGGTGTCCACCTCGATGACGATCAACGCCCCCGCCGCGGTGCTGTTGCTGCTGTACCAGCTGGTGGCCGAGGAGCAGGGCATCCCCGCCGAGACGCTGACCGGCACCATCCAGAACGACGTGCTCAAGGAGTACATCGCCCGCGGCACCTACATCTACCCGCCGCAGGCCTCGCTCCGCCTGGTCAGCGACACCTTCGCCTACTGCCGGGAACACCTCCCGCGCTGGAACACGATCTCGATCTCGGGCTATCACATGGCCGAGGCGGGCGCCACGCCGGCGCAGGAGGTGGCCTTCACCCTGAGCAACGGCATCGCCTACGTCGAGGCCGCGCTGGCCGCTGGGCTCGCGGTGGACGAGTTCGCTCCCCGGCTGTCGTTCTTCTTCGTCGCTCGGACCACCCTGCTCGAGGAGGTCGCCAAGTTCCGCGCCGCCCGGCGGATCTGGGCGTCGGTGATGCGGGAGCGGTTCGGAGCGAAGGACCCGCGGTCGTTGATGCTGCGCTTCCACACCCAGACCGCCGGGGTGCAGCTGACCGCCCAGCAGCCCGAGGTGAACCTGGTCCGCGTCACCCTGCAGGCCCTCGCCGCGGTGCTCGGTGGCACCCAGTCGCTGCACACCAACTCCTTCGACGAGGCGATCGCCCTGCCGACCGCCAAGGCGGCCCGGTTGGCGCTGCGCACCCAGCAGGTGCTGGCCCACGAGACCGACCTGACCAAGACCGTCGACCCGTTCGCCGGCTCGTACGCGGTGGAGTCGCTGACCGACGACGTGGAGGCCGTGACCCGGTCGCTGATGGACGCCGTCGAGGAACGCGGCGGTGCGGTGGCGGCGATCGAGCAGGGGTTCCAGAAGCTGGAGATCGAGCGGGCGGCGTACGCGTTGGCCGGGGAGATCGAGACCGGCGAGCGGGTGGTGGTCGGGGTGAACCGCTTCGTGCTCGACCAGGAGGACCCGTACCAGCCGCTGCGGGTAGACCCGGCGATCGAGGCGGCGCAGGCCGCTCGGCTGGCCGACCTACGGTCCCGCCGGGACGGCGTCGCGGTGAAGGCGACCCTGGAGAACCTGCGGTCGGCCGCATCCGGCGCCGACAACGTGCTGCCGCCGCTCAAGGCCGCCCTGGCCGCGTACGCGACCGTCGGCGAGGTCTGCGACGCCCTCCGTGACGTCTGGGGCCGGTACGAGCCCACCGAGCGCTTCTGACACGGCGCGTTTCTCCGCACGAGGTCCCATCCGGACGAGCCGGCGACCGCCGGGCCTCGCCGGAAATCCGGCCCTGTCGCGACCGGGCTTCGTCGGTGTAGCGTCCAGGACGAGACGACGGACGGTGCGAAGGAGCACGGGTGGCCCTGACCCGGAGAACGTTGCTGGCGGGGGCGTTGGCGGGCCCGGTGCTGGCGGCCACGGGCTGTGCCGGTACCGTCGTCCGGCCCGGTGACCTGTCCCGGCTGAGGATCATGGCGCCGGCCAGTCCCGGCGGCGGCTGGGACACCACGGCCCGGCTGTTGCAGCGGGTGATCCGCTCCACCGGTATCGCCCGCAACGTGCAGGTGTTCAACGTGGAGGGCGCCGGCGGCACCATCGGGCTGGGCCAGCTGAGCCGGGAGACCGACGACGCGCTGCTGATGATGATGGGCCTGGTCATGGTCGGCGCGGTGGAGACCAACGACTCGGCGGTCAAGCTCACCGATGTCACCCCGGTGGCCCGGCTGACCGGCGAGGCGGAGATCATCGTGGTGCCCGGCGACTCGGAGTACGACACCCTTGCGGACTTCGTCTCCGCCTGGAAGGACAACACCCGTGGGCTGCCGATCGCCGGCGGCTCGGCCGGCGGCACCGACCAGATCCTCGCCGGCCTGCTGGCCCAGGCGAGCGGCGTCGACCCGAGGAACATCAACTACATCGCCTACTCCGGCGGCGGCGAGTCGCTCGCCGCGCTGCTCGGCGGCAAGGTGGCGGCCGGCATCTCCGGGGTCGGCGAGTACTCCGAGCAGGTGCTGGCCGGCGACCTCAAGGG
>DASQVF010000175.1:0-7414 GCA_035640915.1 Propionibacteriaceae bacterium | reverse complement strand
GGATCTCCGCCCCGCGGGCGAGCCGGTCCAGCACCGTCCACGCGCCGGGCACGGGCGGGTTGGCGTCGTCGTAGGTGTGCGAGGGCCGCACGATCGTGACCGGGAAGCCCTCCTCGGTCAGCGCCCGCTGCAGGGCCAGCTCCGCCCGCCACTTGGCGGTCGCGTACTCGAGCACAGGGTTCGGGGCGATGGGCGTCGACTCGGTGATCGGGGATTGTTGCACCGGCTTGGCGTAGATCGAGCCCGAGCTGATGTGCACGTACTGGTCGGTGCGCGAGCCGAACAGCGCGACCATCCGGCGGACGTCGTCGGCGTCGTAGGACAAGAAGTTGACCACGGCGTCGAACCGCTGGTCGCCCACGGCCGCGAGCAGGGAAGCGTCGTCGGTCACGTCGCCGGTCAGCCAGGTGACGCCGTCGGGCCTCTCCCGCGCCGCGCTGTTGTTCCCGCGGTTGAGCACCGCCACCGACATCCCGCTCTCCGCGCTGAGGCGTACGCAGGACGCGCTGATCGTGCCGGTGCCGCCGAGATACAGGACGCGCAGGGGCGCGCCGTCGTGTCGCATCATGAGTGAAGGGGTCCTTTGTGTGTCGGGCGTGACCGCTACGTCAGAGCCGGCCCGCGTACCAGTCCTCGACCCCGTTCTCGACGACGGAGATCAAGATGTCCTCGGCGCGTACGCCGGCCTCCGCGAACCGCTCCACGATGGCCCGGAACAGCCGCTGCTTGGTCTGGAGGTCGTACATGTGCACCATCGTGATGCGGAGCAGCAGGAGGTGCCGGCGGTCGACCCCGTTGTAGCCGGGGTCGAAGCGGAGCTCGCCCGGTCCGTGCGGGGTGAAGACCTGGAAGAGGTCGTCGGCGGGGATGTCGAGCGCATCGACCTGCGCCTTGTGCACCGCGGCGCTCAGCTGGTCGCCAAGGGTGTCGAACAGCTCGCGGTCGAGGTCGATCTGGATCAGCGGCACGGTGCTCCTTCGGGTATGGGCTACTTGATGGCGCCGGCGGCCAGGCCGCGCTCGAACAGGCGCTGCAGGCAGAGGTAGGCGACGACCTCCGGGATCGCAGTGATCACGGCGGACGCCAGGATCTTGGTCTGGTCGTTGCTGAACTGGCCGACGAAGAACTGCGGCACCAGGGTGATGGTCTGCATCTCGGTGGACTGCAGGAACACCAGCGGGAAGAGGTAGTTGTTCCAGGCCCCGATGAGGGTGAAGATCAGCACCGCGGCGGCGATCGGTCGGGTCAGCGGGATCACCAGGTGGCGGAAGCCGTTGAAGACGGTGCCGCCGTCGACCCGGGCGGCCTCGAAGAGCTCGTCGGGGATGCCCTGGACGAAGTTCCGGGCGAGCAGGACCGCGAACGGCACCTGCAGCGCGGCGAGCGGCAGGATCACGGCCCAGTAGGTGTCGAAGAAGCCGAACGCCTGGGCGGTGGTGAACAACGGGGTGAGGAGCACCACCTCGGGCAGGGTGAGGCAGGCCAGCAGCAGCCAGAAGTACACCTCGCGGCCGCGGATGCGCAGCTTCCCGAAGCCGTACGCGGCGAGCATGGTGACGGCGTAGACGATCACGATCGTGCCGGCGGCGATGACCACGGTGTTGAAGAAGAAGCGCCAGAGGCCCGGCACGGCGAGGACCGCCGCGTAGTTTCGCCAGCCGTCGCCGGCGAAGGAGCCCTGGACCATGGCGACCAGGGGGAACAGGAACGGCAGCACGAGCAGCGTGACGACGACCTGGAGCAGGATGCGACCCCATACTGTGCGGACCTCGAACATCAGCGAACCACCCGCTTCTCGCCGCCGCGGACCTGCAGGATGAGCGCCATGACCAACGCCAGCACCAGCAGGATGATCGAGAGTGCGGCTCCGTAGCCGACGTGCGACTGCGGGATGGTCTTGCGGTAGATGTAGGTGCCGAGGAACTCCGTGGCGTAGTTCGGTCCACCGACGGTGATCAGGTACGGCACGTCGAAGGTCTTCAGGGCTCCGATGGCGCTCAAGATCGCCATGGCGAGAGTCGTGCCCCGCACACCCGGCCAGATGATGTGGACCAGGGTCCGGAAGTTGCCGGCGCCGTCGATCCGGGCCGCCTCGATGATGGACTGGTCGATCTGGCCCATTGCCGCGAAGTACAGCACGAAGGTCAGGCCGGTCCACTGCCACACGGTGACCGCCATGATCACCGGGAGAGCGGTGCTCTCCTGGCCGATCCAGGGCTGCGCCAGCGAGCCGAGACCGAAGAACTCGAGCAGCGCGTTGAACTGGCCGTCCGGAGCGAATATCCGCCGGAAGACCGGCGCCGTGATGGCCGGAGCCAGCACGACGGGGATGAAGATGATCACCTTGTAGACCACGGCGAGCCTCACCTTCGAGTGCAGCAGCACGGCGAAGATCAGCCCGAGGGCGGTCTGCACGACGAAGGTGACGAGGAAGAACACGATCGTGTGGCGAATGGTCCGCCAGAAGATCGGGTCCTGGGCGATCCGGAGGTAGTTCTCGGCGCCCACCCGCTCCGGGTTCGGGTCGATCCCGTCCCAGTCCCAGGTCGAGATGACCGCGGTGTACCAGATGCAGTAGTAGATCAGCCCGACGCACAGGACGAGCGCCGGCAGGATCCACGGCAGGCCCGGCGGTTGCAAGCGGCGGCGTTTGCCGCCGCCGCTTGCCGTGGGCGCGGGCCGCTCCGCAAGCCCGCGTTCCGCTACCGATGTTCCAGCCATCGCTGCACCCCCTCGTCGAACCGGCTAGATCGCTCTACTACTGCGCCGCCTCCGCCGCCTGCTGCAGAGTGTTCGCCGCCTCCTCGGGAGTCGACTTGCCGGTGGCCACCGACGTCGCCGCCTGGAAGATCGCGTCCTGGACGTCCTGGTTCAGCAGGGCGAACCGGGGCTGTTCGACGGTGGCGACCTTGGCGAGCAGCTCCTTGACCGGCGCCTCCTGCACCGCAGGGTCGACGAAGGTGATCTGCTCGAAGTTGGGCTCGATGCCCTTCAGTGCCGGCACGTCGTTCAGCTGGTCGGCCACCGCCTGCTGTCCCGCTTGTGAGGTGGTGAGCCAGGTGACGAAGGTCTCCGCGGCCGCCTTGTTCTTGGCCTTGGTGGAGATCGACAGTCCGTAGTCCGCGTCACCGAACATCTCGGGGGTGTTCCCGGTCTGGGCCACGTCGGGGAACGAGATGGGCACGATCGGGAACGGCTTCGCACCTGAGACGCCGGCGGCCTTGAGGGCGGCCGTCATCGCCTTCTCGGTCGAGTACTGGGTGTACCAGGTGCCCATCATGACCATCGCGTACTTCCCGGTGAGGAAGTCGTTGTTGGCGTCCGGGTACTGCTGGTAACCGACCGCGCCCTCCTGCATGATGCCGCGGCTGAACAGCTGGCCCCACAGGTCCAGGGTCTTGACCATGGCGGGCTCGTTCCACTTCGCCTCGCCCTTCGAGGCGCGGGTCCAGTAGCCGGGTTCGACGGAGTTGGCGATGGTCTGCAGCGTGTCCTGGTCGAAGCCGGCACCGGCCGCGCCCTGGACGAAGCAGCCCTGGTTGTTCGCCTTGAACTCCTGGCAGACCTTCTCCCACTCGTCCAGGGTGGTCGGCGGCTTCAGGTTGTACTTGTCGAACAGCCCTTGGTTGATCCACAGCGTGCCCGAGTACACGGCGCCGACGGACATGGCGGTCAGCTTGCCGTCCGCGGTGAGCCCGCTGACCCCCGCCGGGGCCACCTTGGACTGCCAGTCCGGGCCCAGCGCCTTCTCCGCCACCGGAGTCAGGTCCTCGGTGAAGGACTTGTACTTCTCGACATAGGAGCCCGGCTGCATGTCGAAGACGTCCGGGCCGCTGTCCGACCGCAGGGCCGGCGTCAGCGCCGCCTGCCAGTCCGGGATCGAGACGAGCTTGAAGTTGACCTTGATGTCGGGATATTCCTTGTTGAACGCGGCGATGTAGCCGTTTGCGGTGGCCGTGTCGGTGGGCGTCCAGCCCCACCAGTTCACGGTTCCCGAGGTCGCCGATCCGCCCTGCTCGCCCTCCTGCTGGCCGCCGCCTTGGCCGCCACCACCTACCGGACCGCCGCAGGCGCCGAGGGTGAGGGCGAGGCCCGCGAGCGCCAGTCCCGCGACCGACCGGAGGCCCTTCCGCCGAAGTGTGAAAGTCATAGTGATCCTCTTCGATCTCCGGATGCGCAGCACCCGGTGCTTGCGTCGGGCTGGAAGAGCCCCTGGTACGGGATGTGGGTCGGCAGTCCGCCGGCCCCAGTTCTCGAACGGCCAGTCACCGCAGACGAGCGCAACTCACCGCAATGAGAGGACGATAATTGCGCTGATTCCGGCTGTCAAGTTTCCGTACTGGTAGCGAAATGTTTCGCAGATCCGCGGGCCGGTGCGCTCGTGCTGCCCCGCACCACCAGCGTCGTCGCCATGTCGACCCGGGAGAACGCCGGCGGTCGGTCCTGGCCCAGGTCGAGGACCACCTGCACGGCCTGCTCGGCCATCTCGGCGATGGGGACGTGGATCGTGGTCAGGGCGGGTCCGGCCCAGCGGGCGATCTTGAGATCGTCGAAGCCGACCACCGACAGGTCGGAGGGAATGGCGACGCCGAGGGCTCGCGCCGCCTCGTAGACGCCAAGCGCCTGGACGTCGGAGGACGCGAAGATCGCGGTCGGTGGCACCGGCAGGGACAGCAGCGCGCGTCCCTCGGTGATGCCGTCGTCGTGGTGGAACTCGCCGCGCCGGACGAACTCCGGCCGCAGCGCGATGCGGGCGCCCTCCAGGGCGGCGCGGAAGCCCGACAGTCGGGCCGTCGCGACCATCATGTCCTCGGGACCGGTGATGATCGCGATCTCGCGATGCCCGAGCTCGATCAGGTGCTGCGTCGCGGCGTAGGCGCCGCTCCAGTCCGCCGAGCCGATCGTCGGCACGTCGGCCGCCTGTTGTCCGGGCGGATCCAGCATGACGAAGGGAATGTTGCGCGAGCGGAGCTGCCGCTTCTGCGCGTCGAGGAGGTTGCAGGCGACGAGGATGACTCCGACCGGGCGGCGGTTCAGCACCCCCTCGATCCAGTCCAGGTCCGGCTTCTGCCGATCGTTGGTGCCGGACACGACCACGCCCGCGCCGTGCTCGCGCGCCAGCCGTTCGATCGCCGCGATGGCCTCCGCTGCCCATGAGCTGGCGATCTCGAAGCACAGCACCTCGATCAGCGGTGCGTGGTTCGGGCCCGAGCTGCGCCGGTTGTACTGGTGGTCCTGCAGCAGGGCTTCGATGCGGGCGCGCGTGTCCTCGGAGACGCCGCTGCGGCCGTTGAGCACCTTGGACACCGTCGAGATGGAGACATCGGCGAGGGCGGCGACCTCGGCGAGGGTTGCCCGAGAAGCCGGTTCCCCCGATGTCATCTCGGCGGACATGGACCACAGCCTACGGGCGGCCTGAGCCGGTCCAAGGGACCGCGCGCATACGATCGGCGCGTGAAGGCCCTGGTCAAGTGCGAGCCGGGAGCCGGCCTGGACCTGCTCGACGTCCCGGAGCCAACCGTCGGGCCGGGCGATGTCCTGGTCCGGGTCCGGGCGACGGGGATCTGCGGGACCGACCTGCACATCTTGGATTGGGACGACTGGGCGGCGAAGAACGTCCGCCCGCCGCGGACCGTCGGCCACGAGTTCGCCGGCGAGGTGGTGGAGGTCGGAGCGAGCGTCACCGACGTCCACGTCGGGGACGTGGTCAGCGGTGAGGGGCACCTGGTCTGCGGCCGGTGCCGCAACTGCCGGGCCGGGCGCCGGCACCTGTGCATTCACACCCGCGGCATCGGCGTGCACGTCGACGGGGCGTTCGCCGAGTACGTGGCGTTGCCGTCGACGAACGCCTGGGTGCACCGGCATCCGGTCGACTGGGCGGTGGCGGCGATCTTCGACCCGTTCGGCAACGCGGTGCACACGGCGCTGAGCTTCCCGATGCTCGGCGAGGACGTGCTGGTCACCGGCGCGGGCCCGATCGGCCTGCTGGCTGCGATGGTCAGCCGGCACGCCGGCGCTCGGCACGTGGTGATCAGCGACCTCAGTCCGCAGCGGCTCGCGCTGGCCGAGTCCCTCGGCGTGAGCAAGGCCGTCCTCGTCGGCCGCGACGAGCTGAGCGACGCCCAGCGCGAGCTCGACATGCACGAGGGCTTCGACGTGGGACTGGAGATGTCGGGCAGCCCGGCCGCACTGCAGGAGATGATCGGCCAGATGACCCACGGCGGCCGGATCGCCGTTCTCGGGCTGCCAAGTGGCGAGGTGAGCATCGACGTGGCCACGGTGGTGCTCAACATGCTCACCATCAAGGGCGTCTACGGCCGGGAGATGTTCGAGACCTGGTACGCGATGTCGGTGCTACTGGAGAGCGGCCTGGACATCTCCGGGGTGATCACCGACCGCTTCCCGTTCACCGAGTACGAGGCCGCCTTCGCCGCCGCCCGGTCGGGCCACGGCGGCAAGGTGATCATGACCTGGGGAGAATGAGGACATGTACGCCGCTCTGAAGGATCAGCTCACCGACGACCTGGCGCAGCTCCGCGCCGACGGCCTGTTCAAGGCCGAGGCGGTGATCCGTACGCCGCAGTCGGCCGAGATCGGCGTCGGAGACACCGAAGTGCTCAACCTGTGCGCGAACAACTACCTCGGCCTCGCCGACCACCCGGCGATGGTGGCCGCCGCCCAGGAGGCCCTGGACCGCTGGGGCTTCGGCATGGCCTCGGTCCGCTTCATCTGCGGCACCACCGAGATTCACCTCGAGCTGGAGCGCCGGCTCGCCGGCTTCCTCGGCACCGACGACGCGATCCTCTACGGCTCATGCTTCGACGCCAACGGCGGCCTGTTCGAGACCCTCCTCGGTGCCGAGGACGCCGTCATCTCCGACGAGCTCAACCACGCGAGCATCATCGACGGCGTACGCCTCTGCAAGGCCACCCGCTACCGCTACCGCAACCGGGACATGGCCGACCTGGAGGCTCGGCTGGTCGAGGCCCAGGGCGCACGGCACCGGCTGATCGCCACCGACGGGGTGTTCTCGATGGACGGCTACGTCGCGCCGCTGGACGAGATCGTGGCGCTGGCCGAGCGCTACGACGCGCTGGTCATGGTCGACGACTCGCATGCGGTCGGCTTCGTCGGGCGCACCGGCGCGGGGACGCCGGAGCTGTTCGGGGTCCAGGACCGGGTGGACATCGTCACCGGCACGCTGGGCAAGGCGCTGGGCGGGGCGAGCGGGGGCTACACCGCCGCGCACGCCGAGATCGTGGAGATGCTCCGGCAGCGGTCGCGGCCCTACCTGTTCTCCAACTCGGTCGCGCCCTCGATCGTCGCCGCCGGACTGACCACGCTCGACCTGCTGGAGACCTCCGGCGAGCTGCTCACCCGGCTGCGCGACAACACCGCCTACTTCCGGGCCGAG
>DASQVF010000174.1:0-12297 GCA_035640915.1 Propionibacteriaceae bacterium | reverse complement strand
CAGCTGCTCGGCGTGGGCCATCCGGTCGGTGACCGTGGCCACGGCCAGCACCTCGGGTCCTCGGGCCAGCCCGACGTTGACCACCGTGGCGGTGTCCAGGGCCAGGACGAGGCGGTCAGTCATGGTGCGGCTCGGCCAGGGCGTCCAGCTCAGCGGCGGGCCAGCGCGACCCGACGGTCCGGAAGGTGACCACCCGCTCACTGTCGGTTCCGCCGTTGCCCGCTGCGTGCGGCGATCGCCAGATCTCGACCTCCAGCCGGTCCGCGGCCAGGCCCTCGGCGACGCCGCGACCCCACTCCACCACGGTCACCGAGTCGGCCACCGTCGCGTCGAGGTCCAGATCCTCGAGCTCGGCCGGGCCGCTCAGCCGGTAGGCGTCGACGTGCACCAGCCGGGGCCGGCCGGTGGTCGAGGGGTGGATCCGGGACAGCACGAAGGTGGGCGAGATCACCCGGCCCACGGTGCCCAGGCCACGACCGATCCCCTGGGTCAGGGTGGTCTTGCCGGCGCCCAGGTCGCCGGTGGCGATCACCAGGTCTCCCGGCCGGAGCAGGCCGGCCAGCCGCTCGCCGAGCCGCTGCATGTCATCGGCGGTGGGCACCCGGACGGCGGGCGGCAGATCCTTGGCCAGGATCATCCCGTGCGGCACGGACCGGTCGACGGCGAAGCCCCGGCGCCGCCAGAACTCGACCAGCTCGGCCAGCTCCTCCCGGGCCAGCAGCTCGACGGTGCGGTAGCCGGAGCGGGCCGCCAGGGCCTCCGCCTCGGCCACCATCGCGGAGGCGATCCCGCGGCCCTGGAAGTCGGGATGGACCGAGACCCGGCTGAAGGTCGCCACCCCGAGATCCGTTCCCGGCTGGACCAGGATGACCCCGGCCGGACGGCCGTCGACCTCGGCGAGGATGCCGCCACCCCGCCGCAGCCGCGCCCTCACCGAGGCGACCGTCTCCGCGTCGGCATCGGACGGCGGGTCGAGCGGTGGTCGGGCGCCGAAGGCGGCGTGGATGACGTCGACCATCCCGGCGGCACTCTCCTCCGAGGCCACCGAGACGACAAGTTCAGCTACTGAGACGCTCACCGCCGGCCATCGTAACGGCGCGGCCGCCGCTGACCGGCCGGTCGCCGGCGGGCGGTCGGGGGCGCGACCAGCCGGAGGTAGTCCGCCTCGCTGATCGGCTCCCGGTGCGGGTGATCGCCGTCGCGCAGCCGCGGGTCGTCCGGCGACGCCGAGTCCACCCCCGGTACGCCGGCGCGGTCGAGCAGCCGTCGCACCTCCCGCCGCTGATGCGGCAGCACCAGCGTGACGACCTGACCCCGGCCGCCGGCGCGGGCGGTCCGCCCGGCGCGGTGCAGATACTCCTTGCTGCCGTGCGGCGGATCCACCTGCAGCACCAGACCGACGTCGTCGACGTGAATGCCTCGGGCGGCCACGTCGGTCGCCACCAGCGTCGGCAGCGAGCCGTCGCGGAACGCGGCCAGGATCCGGGTCCGCAGACCCTGGGCGAGGCCGCCGTGCAGGGCGCCGGCCAGCACGCCCGCGGCACGCAGCTGCTCAGCCACCCGGTCGGCGCCGAGCTGCGTGCGGACGAAGAGGATCGTCCGGCCCTGCCGACCGGCCAACTCGGCGGTCACCCGCGCCTTATCGGCCGGGGCGACGGGTACAACCAGATGAGCCATCGTGGCCACGCTGGCCGTCGCCGCGTCGACCGAGACGGTGACCGGGTCCGGCAGGTAGCGGCGGACGAGCTGGTCGACCGCCTCGTCCAAGGTGGCGGAGAAGAGCAGCCGCTGGCCGGTCCCGGGCACGGTGTCGAGGATCTGGGTGACCGCGGGCATGAACCCGAGGTCGGCCATGTGGTCGGCCTCGTCGAGCACGGTGATCTGGACCCGGCCGAGATCGGCCACGCCCTGCTCGAGCAGGTCGATCAGCCGGCCCGGGGTGGCGACCACGACGTCCACGCCGCGCTCGAACGCCCGCTCCTGCGGGGTGTAGGACATGCCGCCGGCCACCAGCGCCACGGCGAGGCCGGCGCTCTGGGCCAGCGGAGCCAGCACATCGCTGACCTGCATGGCCAGCTCACGGGTGGGAGCCAGCACCAGACCGCGCGGCGCGCGGCCGCGGGTCGAGTCCCCGTCGGCCAGCCGGGCCAGCATCGGCAGGCCGAACGCCAGCGTCTTTCCGGAGCCGGTCTGCGCCCGGCCGAGGACGTCCCCACCGGCCAGAGCCGCGGGGATGGTCGCCGCCTGGATCGGGAACGGCGTGGCGATACCGGACGCGGCGAGCGCGGAGGTCAGGGTCTCCGGCAGGCCGAGCGCGGCGAAGTCACCGATCGCAGTCTCCGGGGACGGGCCGGACGCCGGGGCCGCCGGGCGATCTGGTGCCGGCCGGCGCTCCGGCTGATACCGCCGCGAGTGCCGCTGAGCACGCTCTACCCGCTCCGGTTCATCCCGCCGCGGGGGCCGCTGAGCACGCTCGGCACGATCCGGCCGCTCAGCTCGCTCGGGCCGCTGGCGCCGCTCCGGGCGCACCTGACGGGGCTTGTGGACCGGCGGCTGTTCCGACGGCGTACGCGTCTTGGCCGCCCCGCGGACCGCGGTCGGTCGCTCGGGATGCCGGCTGGTCTCCGGGCTGACCGCGACGTGCCGCTTCCGCGGCTGGCCGCCACGACGGCGCGGAGCGTGACCGCGGGCCGCCCGGTCGGCGGCCGACCAGCGGACCTTCGGCGTGCCGTCAGCCTTGCGGGACTTGGCGGGCATGGGAGATCTACACTCAATTCTTGGGCTTGGAGGCCGGGCCAGGACTTAGGCTCACCGACAAAGTCACAACTCTAACAAGGCACCCGGCATTCCCCTCCCGCTCCGCTGAGGTTGGCCCCAGGCCGAAACTTGTCCGGTGACCCTGTTGCTGCTCAAGGTGCTCCTGGCGCCGGCGCTGGTGGTGGGTACCAGCCTGGCCGGGCGGCGCTGGGGTCCCCAGGTGGCGGGGGTGCTGGTCACGCTGCCGATCGTGGCCGGCCCCATCCTGGTGATCCTCCTGCTGGAGCAGGGGGCGGCGTTCGCCGGTCGGGCCGCGAACGCTTCGCTCCTCGGTCTCGTCGGCATCGGCGTCTTCGGCGTCACCTTTGCCGCGGCGGCGCGCCGCTTCGGTTGGGCCCTGACCCTGGGCCTCAGCTGGGCCGCGGTGCTGGCGGTGGATCTGGCGCTCCACCGCGTACATCTTCCCGTCGCGGTCGGCCTGGTGGTCGCGGTCGTCGCCCTGCAAGGGGCGGCGGCCCTGCTCCGGCGACATATCGCAGACCCGGTCCCGCGGCAGGACACCTGGCCGTGGTGGGACCTGCCGGCGCGCGCGGTGGCAACAGCAGCGTTGGTCCTCGCTGTCACCGGAGCGGCCGAACTGCTCGGTCCCGGGCTGACCGGCATCCTGACGCCGTTCCCGATCGCGGTCAGCGTGGTGTGCGGGTTCGTCCTCGCCCAAGAGGGGACGACAGCGGCGGTGGTTCAGCTGGAGGGCATCCTGCGGGGGATGAACGGCTTCGCGGTCTTCTGCTGCGGCGTCGCCGTGCTGCTCGTCCGGCTTCCCGCGGCGGCTGCCTTCGGACTGGCCACTGCCGCCGGCATTGCGGTACCGCTGCTGGCCGGCCTGCTCAGCGGGCGGCGCGAACCCGATCGAACAGGTCCTCCAGCGCCTCGTTGACCCGGTCGGGGTGCTCGATCATCCCGAGATGCCCGCAGTGCGGCAGCCGCAGCGCCTCCGCGTCCGGGAGCAGCTCGGCGATCCGGTCGGTGTGGCCAACCGGGGTGAACAGGTCGTCCTCACCCCCGATGACGAGCACCGGCAGCTTGCTCAGGCCGGCGAGGGCCTCGTACTCGTTCAGCTCGTCGAAGGCCGGATAGAAGTCGGCGACGACCTCCAGCGGCGTCTGGGACAGCATGTCGCTGACGTACTCCACGTAGCTGGGCGGCACGTCGGAGGCGAACGCCAACCGTCGAGTGGCCACGTAGCCCAGGTCGCTGCCCGCCTTGCGGGTCCGCTCGACCAGCTCGGGAATCCGGTTCAGCGAGGCCATCAGCGGCTCGGCGACCCGCGAGAACGTCCGCCCCGGGATGCCCCGGATCGGTGAGTGGTCGGCCATCTCGCCGGCCGACGTGTGCAGCAGCCCGACCCCGACCACCCGGGTGCCGAACAGCTCCGGCCGGCTCTGAGCCAGCCGCATGATCGCCATGCCGCCCATCGAGTGACCGATCAGGACCACGGGCCCCGGACCGGCCACCTCGTCGAGCACCTGCAACAGGTCGGTGGCGAGCTGGTCCAACCGGCAGTGCTCCGACGCCGATCGGCTGGAGCGGCCGTGCGAGCGCAGATCGTAGAAGACCTGCCGGAGCCGCCCGCGGAAGTGGAGGCGCTGGAAGTGCCAGTTGTCCAGGTTCAGCGCGAAGCCGTGGATCCAGACCACGGTGAAGTCGTCGTCCCCCATCGTCGAGGGCTCCTCGACCTCGGTGTGCAGTACCACCCCGTCGGCGGTGGTGACCGCGGGACCGCTCGAGTGGAGGGCGAAGAAACTCTCGAGCTCACTCTGGCTGCTGCGGTCGATCCGCTTGCTGATCAGCCGTCGCTCCAGCTCGAGTCCGACGGCCACACCCCCCACGGCCAGAGCCGCGAACCCGGCGATCATGCTGACCACCTCGGCCAGCCGGTTCCCGGCGGCCGGCCGCTCGGGACGGCTGATCTCCGGGCGCTTGGCCGGCGACCGGGCCGGCACCTGGCGGCGTCGGCCAACCGGCGAGGAGTCTCGCTTCCGCGGCACTACCCGCCCTCGGAGGTAGCGCCGCGGTAGACCCGCGGTACCCGAGCACCGATCCGGGTGACGATCTCGTAGCCGATCGTGTCGCACCACTGCGCCCAGTCCGCGGCGGTGGGCTCGCCGTCCGCCCCGGAACCGAACAGCACCACGTCGGCACCGGGCTCGGCCGACGCGTCCGGTCCCAGCTCGACCACGAACTGGTCCATGCAGACCTGGCCGCGGATGGGCGCCCGGCCGCCGGCCCAGCCGACCTCGGCCCGGTTGCTGGCGTGCCGGGGGATGCCGTCGCCGTAGCCGAGCGGGACCAGCCCGACGGTCGTGGTCCGGTCTGTGGTCCAGGTGAGGCCGTAGGAGACCCCGGTACCAGCGGCGATCGTCTTGACGTTGACCAGCTGCGAGCGCAGCGCCATCACCGGCTGGAGGCGTACGCCGGCCGCCGCGGCGATGCCGGGCGCCGGATCGACCCCGTACGCGGCGATGCCCACCCGGACCAGGTCCATCCGGGCCTCGGGCACCACCAGCGCCCCGGCCGAGTTGGCCAGGTGGCGCAGTGCCGGCTCGAGGCCGGCGGCCCGGGCGATCTCGTACCCGCGCTGGTAGGCGGCGACCTGGGCGGCGACCGAGGGGTGGCCGAGCTCGTCGGCGGCGGCGAGGTGCGACCAGACGGCGACCACCTCCACCGCTCCGGTGTCCTCCGCCTCGGCCGCCGCCGCGCAGAGCTCCGGCCAGTCGGCCGCGGCGGCGCCGTTCCGGGACAGCCCGGTGTCCAGCTTGAGGTGCACCCGGGCGCGCCGCTCGACCGTCCCCGCCGCGGCGACCAGGCGCGACAGCTGCTCTCCGGACTGGATCGAGACATCCACGTCGGCGGCGACCAGCGGCGTCAAATCCTCGTCGACGCCATACAGCCAGGCCAGCAGCCGACCGCTGTCCCCGGCCTCGCGCAGGGCCACGGCCTCGGCCGGCGTGGCCACGCCCAGCCAGCTGGCCCCCGCCCGGCGGGCCTCGCGGGCGCAGGCGAACATCCCGTGGCCGTAGCCGTCGGCCTTGACCACCACCATCACCTCGGCCGAGCCGACGTGGCGCTGCACGGCAGCGATGTTGGCCCGGAAGGCGGTCAGGTCGATCTCCGCCCGCGCCGTGCTGGGGTCGATAGCGGGCAGCGCGGTCACGCCGTCCCGGGTGGTCGTGGTGCCCACCGGTTCTCCTCGTCCAGCTCGTGGTTCAGCTGCTGCAGCCGGCCGAGCTCCTCGGCGGCCAGCTCGGCCAGCCGCACCGGCGGGATGGGGCCTGGATGCCGGCTGGCCGTGTACGCCTGCAACGACGCGGCCAGCACGGCCGCGTCGGCGACGGGAAGCCCGGCCGCCGCGAGGGCAGCGCACATACCTCCCAGAGTGTCACCGGACCCGGCCTGACCGGTCCACCCGGGCCCGGGCAGTGCGATCTCCACCCAGTCCCGCTGCGGACCGGCCACCAGCTGGGTGGCGCCCTTGAGCAGCACCGTCGCCCCGGTCTTGGCCACCCCGGTGCGTACCGCCCGGACCGGATCCTCGGTGACCCAGGAGCGGTCCTCGCCCAGCAGCCGGGCCAGCTCGCCGGCGTGCGGGGTGAGCAGCCAGTGCTCCGGCAGCCGCTCCGGCAGGTACCTCAGCCCGTCGGCGTCCACCACGGTCGGCAGCTCCGACTCGAGGGCCCGTTGCAGCACCTCTCCCCCGTCGGCCCGGTCGCCCCAGCCCGATCCGAACAGGTGGGACTGGACCTGTCCCGGCGCGAACACCACGTTGGGCAGCTGGCTGCCGATCACCTCCGCGGGCCGGTCGGCGCCGAGGAAGCGGACCATGCCCGCCCCCGCGTGCACCGCGCCGTGGACGGTCATGATCGCGGCACCCGGATAGGTGTCCGACCCGGTGTCGATGCCGACCACGCCCCGGGAGTACTTGTCGCTGCGGGCGTCCGGGTAGGGCCAACACATGGCGAGGTCCTCGACCTCCACCTGCCGGAGCCACAGGTCACCGGTGCCGGGCGGGATGGAGCCGAGACCGATGTCGACCACCTCGACCTTGCCGCAGCGCTGCCGGGCCGGTTCGACCAGGTGGCAGGGCTTGAGCTCTCCGAAGGTGACGGTCTGCGTGGCCCAGAACGCGTCCGCGGGCACGGCGCCGCTGTCCGCACCGACGCCGGAGGGCAGGTCGACGGCGATGGTGGGCACCGAGAAGCTGGCCAGGTCGCGGGCGAGCAGGGCGACGTCGTCCGGCAGCCCCGGCCGACCGCCGATGCCGAGCACGCCGTCGACGGCGACGTCGGCCTCGAGCCGGAGGTTGGCCCGGACCCGCCGGTCTTCGACCAGGTCCAGGTCGCCGATATCGATCAGCCGTCCCCCGGCCGTCTGCAGCGCGGCCAGTCCGCGAGCGTGCGGGGTGCCCAGACAGCGGACCGCGGTGACCGCCGCCCCGCGTCGGGCCAGCCGCGCCCCGGCGAACAGCGCGTCGCCGCCGTTGTTGCCCGGTCCGACCAGGATCACGACCCGGGCGCCGTAGACCCGGCCGAGCAGCCGGACGGCGGCCCGGGCCACCGCGGCGGCCAGCCCGCTGGCCGCCCGCTGCATCAAGGTGTCGTCCCCGACCTGGTCGATAACGGCCTGCTCGACCCGGCGGATGGTGTCCACCCCGTACGCCTCGAGCATCAGGCCTCGCAGATCACCACGGCCGAAGCGATGCCGGCGTCGTGGGAAAGGCTGACGTGGATGGTGCCGACGCCGAGCTCCGCCGCCTTGGCGGCGACCGTCCCGGTGACCTTGAACTCCGGCCGGCCCCGCTCATCGGTGACGATCTCCGCGTCGTGCCAGGACAACCCAGCGGGCGCCCCGAGCGCCTTGGCCAGCGCCTCCTTGGCGGCGAACCGGGCCGCCTGCGACGCGACGGGCCGCTCCGCCTCGGCGGCGGTGAACAGCCGGTCGACCATCCGCGGCGTGCGGCGGACGGACTCGGCGAACCGCTCGACGTCGCAGACGTCGATCCCGATGCCGATGATCATCACGCAGCTCGCCGCTGGGGACCGTGGTCGCTGCGCTCCCGGGCTTTCATCTACTCGACGGTGACGGACTTGGCCAGGTTGCGCGGCTGGTCGACGTCATGGCCCTTGCGGGTGGCGAGCTCGCAGGCGAAGACCTGCAGCGGCACGGTGGCGACCAGCGGCTGGAGCAGGGTGGAGACCTTGGGCAGCCGGATCAACACGTTGGCGTAGGGGGCGACGTCCTCGTCGTCCTCCTCGGCCAGCACCACGGTCTTGGCGCCGCGGGCCCGCACCTCCTGCAGATTGGACAGCACCTTGTCGTGCAGCATGTCTCGACCGCGCGGCGGGATGACGACGAAGACCGGCAGCGCGTCGGCGATCAGGGCGATCGGGCCGTGCTTGAGCTCGCCGGCGGCGAACCCCTCGGCGTGGATGTAGGCCAGCTCCTTGAGCTTGAGCGCGCCCTCCAGGGCGATCGGGTAGCCCACGTGCCGGCCCAGGAACAGCACCGACGGCTCCTCGGCGAACTGGGCGGCCAGCTCCAGCACCGGGCCGATCCCCTCCAGCACCGAGCTGATGGCGGCCGGCATGGTCTGCAGCTCCCGAAGGGCGGCGGCGACCTCGTCGCCGTACTTGCTCCCCCGCACCTGGGCCAGGTAGAGGCCGAGCAGGTAGCAGGCCACCAGCTGGGTGAGGAAGCCCTTGGTGGAAGCCACGCCGATCTCGGGGCCGGCGTGGGTGTAGATCACGGCGTCGGACTCCCGCGGGATGGTGGAGCCGTTGGTGTTGCAGATGGCCAGCACCCGGGCCCGCTGCTCGCGGGCGTGCCGGATGGCCATCAGGGTGTCCGCGGTCTCCCCGGACTGGCTGATCGCCACGACCAGGGTGGTCGGTCCGACGATCGGGTCGCGGTAGCGGAACTCGCTGGCCAGCTCCACCTCGCAGGGGATCCGGGTCCAGTGCTCGATCGCGTACTTGGCCACCAGGCCGGCGTAGAAGGCGGTGCCGCAGGCCACGACGATGATCTTGTCGACCCGACGCAGCTCCTCCTCGGAGATCCGGATCTCGTCCAGGGTCAGCCGGCCGGTCGCGTCGTGCCGGCCGAGGAGCGTGTCGGCCACCGCCTTGGGCTGCTCGTAGATCTCCTTGCGCATGAACCAGTCGTAGCCGCCCTTCTCAGCGGCGGACAGGTCCCAGTCCACGTGGTAGGGCCGGACCTCGGCCGGCTCGCCGGTGAAGGTGGTCACGGTCACGGTGTCGGCGGTGATGGCGACGACCTGGTCCTGGCCGAGCTCGACCGCCTCCCGGGTGTGCTCGATGAACGCAGCCACGTCGGAGGCGACGAAGTTCTCCCCGTCGCCGACGCCGACCACGAGCGGGGAGTTGCGGCGCGCGGCGACCACGACGTCCGGCCGATCGCTGTCCACCGCTACCAGGGTGAACGCCCCGTGGAGCCGACGGCACACCGTCCGCATCGCCTCGTCCAGCGCGACACCGGCGCTGACCTGCTGCCCGAGCAGCTGGGCCACGATCTCGGTGTCGGTCTCCGAGGTCGGTACGATCCCGGCCGAGGCCAGCTCGGCGCGCAGGGCGACGTAGTTCTCGACGATGCCGTTGTGGACCAGGGCGACGCGGCCGTCGGTCGAGGTGTGCGGGTGGGCGTTGACGTCATTGGGGGCGCCGTGGGTGGCCCAGCGAGTGTGACCGACGCCGAGCCCGTCCCGGGGTAGCGACTCCTCGGCCAGCAGCTTCTCCAGGTTGCCGAGCTTGCCCGCCTTCTTGGCCACATGCAGGGCGCCGTCGCTCACCACAGCGACGCCGGCGGAGTCGTAACCGCGGTACTCCAGGCGCCGCAGCCCCTCGACGACCACATCGAGGGCGGCCTGCGGGCCGACGTACCCGACGATTCCACACATAGCCGGGAGCCTACCGGTGAGCCCCCGGCCGTACCGGAGGTTTGGACCGGACCGTCCGCGTACGCCGGGGCACTACATTGCTCGGCATGACGCCCGACGCCCAGCTCCTCGGCCCCTACGTGGAGCTCGGCCGGGCGGACTGGGCCGAGCTGGCCGAGCAGGTCCAGACCAGCCTGGACGCGACGACCCTGGAGCGGGTCCGCGGGCTCGGCGACCCGACCGACATGCTGGACGTGCGGGAGGTCTACCTGCCGCTGACCCGGCTGCTCAGCAGCTACTTCCAGCACACCTCCGAGCTGCACCGCTCGACCAACGACTTCCTGCAGCTCCGGGTCGGACGGACGCCGTTCGTGATCGGCATCGCCGGGTCGGTGGCGGTCGGCAAGTCGACCACCGCGCGGCTGCTGCGCGAGCTGCTGGCCGGCTGGCCCGAGCACCCGCGGGTGTCGCTGGTCACCACCGACGGGTTCCTGCTGGCCAACGCCGAGCTCGAGCGTCGGGGGCTGATGCAGCGGAAAGGCTTCCCGGAGTCCTACGATCGGCGGGCCCTGCTGCAGTTCGTGATGGCGGTGAAGTCCGGCGCGGCCGAGGTGACCGTCCCGGTGTATGACCACCTCAGCTACGACATCGTGCCGGGAGCCGAGGTGACCGTGCAGCGGCCCGACATCTTGATCGTGGAGGGCCTCAACGTGCTGCAGCCGGCCCGGGTCCGCTCCGACAGCACCACGGGGCTCGCGGTGAGCGACTTCTTCGACTTCTCGGTCTACGTCGACGCCGATGCCGACGTGGTCCGCGAGTGGTACGTCGACCGGTTCCTCCGGCTCCGGGAGACCGCCTTCCGCGACCCCCGCTCCTACTTCACCCGCTACGCGGTGCTGACCCCCGAGCAGGCGGTCCGCCAGGCCCGCCACCTGTGGGACACCATCAACGGGCCCAACCTCGACCAGAACATCCTGCCCACCCGCGGCCGCGCCACCGCCATCCTGCGCAAGGACGCCGACCACCGCGTGCAGTGGGTCCGCATCCGCAAGCTCTGACCCAACAGCGCCCGGGTCCCGGGACCCGGGTCAGCGCAGGGCCAGCGACGACTTGACCACGTCGGCTAGCCGGGTGGCGACCTCGTTGGCCGTCTCGTAGGTGGCGGCCTCGACCATCACCCGGACCAGCGACTCCGTGCCGGACGGCCGCAGCAGCACCCGTCCGGACCGGCCCAGGTCGCTCTCCGCCTCGGCCACCGCGGCCAGCAGCGCGGCGTCGCTGTCGGCCCGGCTCTTGTCCACCCCGGGCACGTTGATCAGCACCTGGGGCAGCCGGCGCATCACCGATGCCAGCTCCGCGAGGCTGCTCCGGGTCGTCGCCATCCGGCTCATCAGGTGCAGCGCCGTCAGCACGCCGTCACCGGTGGTGGCGTGATCGGCCATCACCACGTGGCCGGACTGCTCGCCGCCGAGGGAGAACCCGCCGGCCTTCATCGCCTCCAGCACGTAGCGGTCGCCGACCCGGGTCTGCTTGACCGCGATCCCGGCCGCCTGCATCGCCTGGCCGAAGCCGAGGTTGCTCATCACCGTCGCGACGACGGTGTCGTGCTCGAGCCGGCCGCCCTCGCGCATGGCCAGGGCCAGAATGGCCAGGATCTGGTCACCGTCCACGATGTCGCCGTCGGCGTCCACGGCCAGGCAGCGGTCGGCGTCGCCGTCCAGCGCGATGCCCAGGTCGGCACCCTCGGCCACCACGGCGGCGCGCAGCGAGTCCATGTGGGTGGAGCCGCAGTTGTCGTTGATGTTGATCCCGTCGGGGGTGGCGTGGATCCGCACCACCTCGGCCCCCTGGGCCTCCAGCGCCGCGGGCCCCGCGACGTACGCCGCCCCGTTCGCGCAGTCGATGACGACCTTGAGGCCCTCCAGGCTGACCGGCCTGGCCACGCTGTTGACCAGGTGGGCGATGTAGGTCTCGACCCGGGAGCCGTCCTCGGTGACCCGTCCCACCCCGGCGCCGGTCGGCCGGGCCCACTTCTCGCGCATCCGGGACTCGATGGCGTTCTCCAGCGCGTCGTCCAGCTTGGTGCCGCCGCGGGCGAAGAACTTGATTCCGTTGTCGGGCATCGGGTTGTGGCTGGCCGACAGCATCACGCCGAGGTCCGCGTCGGAGTCGGCGGTCAGGAAGGCGACCCCCGGTGTGGGCACGATGCCCAACCGGACCACGTCGAGGCCGGCACTGGCCAGGCCGGCCACCACCGCCGCCTCCAGGAACTCCCCGGACGCCCGGGGGTCGCGGCCGACCACCGCGAACGGTCGGTCGCCGCGGAACTCGCCGGTCTCGGCCAGTACGTGCGCGGCGGCGACGGAGAGATCGAGCGCCAGCTCCGCGGTCAGGGCCTCGTTGGCCCTGCCGCGTACGCCGTCGGTGCCGAAGAGCCGACCCATCCTCGAGGGTTGCGAGGGCGCCGGGTCAGCGCTTGCTGTACTGGGGAGCCTTGCGGGCCTTCTTCAGCCCGGCCTTCTTGCGCTCCTTGATCCGCGCATCGCGGGTCAGCATCCCGGCCTTCTTCAGCGCGGGCCGGCTGGCCTCGC
>DASQVF010000173.1:0-4694 GCA_035640915.1 Propionibacteriaceae bacterium | reverse complement strand
CGGCCTCGGCGACCTGCTGCTCGTCACATCGCAGGCCTGGCACTCCTCGTGATCGACCACCTTCGGCACAGCGTTGAAAGCACGCCTGTGTTGGTATGGTTGGCTACCATACGATCGTATTAACGAGAGGACGCGTCGATGACTGCCGTAGCGCTGGCCGGGCTCGCCGGGCTGGCCCTGGTCGACTCCACCAGCTTCGGAACCTTCCTGCTGCCGCTGATGATGCTGCTGGCGCCAAAGGTCCGAACCCGGAACCTGGTCGTGTACCTGCTCACCATCGCCGGCTTCTACTTCGCCGTCGGCCTCGCGCTGCTCGCCGGCGCTCGGGCGGCGGTCGCGGCCATCGGCCCGGCCTGGGAGAGCACACCGACCTACGTCGTCCAGCTGGCCGTCGGCGTCGGGCTGTTCTGGCTGTCGTTCGTCATCGACCCCAAGGCGGTCGCCAAGCGCCGGGCCAAGCGCGGCCTGCCGCCGCCGGAGCCGGGCGCCTGGCGGCGGCGCGTACTGGGACCGGAAGCGTCGATCAGCACGGTGATCAGCACAGCGCTGCTGGCCGGCCTGGTCGAGGTCGCCTCGATGCTGCCCTACCTGGCGGCGGTCGGCATCCTGGTCACCGCCGGCCTGCCGGCGGTCGCGTCGAGCAGCATCCTCGCCGGGTACGTGCTGGTGATGATCGCTCCCGCCGTGGTGCTGTTCGGCCTACGCCGGGCCGCCGGCAGCCGGATGGAGCCGCGGCTGCGGCGGATCGAGGCGTGGCTGAACCGCAAGACCGGTGGCACCACCGCCTGGATCGTCGGGATCATCGGGTTCTTCCTGGCCGCCAACGCCGTCGGCACCCTGATCCAACGCGGCGTCTTGGGCTAGGAGATCGACGAGCGGAATCGGCGGCCCCGGCTGGGGACCGTCAACAAAGCGTGGCGGGTCTGGCGGGAGCGAGCCCGCGAGGGCGGATGGTAGCGAGTGGGCGGTCCCCAACCGGGGCTGCTGGCTTCGCGAGGAGCCTAGCCGCCGGCGACGGCCGGGATGATCGAGATCCGCGCACCGTCCGCGACCTGCGCGTCCAGCCCGCCGATGAACCGCACGTCGTCGTCGCCCACGTAGACGTTGACGAACCGGCGCAGGGCTCCCTGCTCGTCGAGGATCCGGTCACGGATGCCGGTGAAGCTGGTGTCGAGGTTGTCCAGCACCTCGCGCAGGGTCCCGCCCTCGGCGGTCACCTCGCCCTCGCCGCCGGTGAACGTGCGCAGGATGGTCGGGATCCGGACGGTCGCGCTCATGGCCGACGATCCTTCCAGAACTCGGTGAACGCCTCGTAGCGGGGCGGGATCGTGGTGGTCGGCCCGACCCGGTCGACCACGGCGTCGAGGGTCTTCAGCCCGTCGCCGGAGTTGATCACCACCGTCTCGGCGTCGGGGTCGAGCAGCCCGTCGGCGAGCAGCTTGGCGGTCACCCCGACCGTCACTCCACCGGCGGTCTCGGCGAAGATCCCCTCCGCCCGGGCCAGCCGCGAGATGCTCGCCGCCACGGTCTCGTCGTCGACGTCGGCCACCGCGCCGCCGGTGCGCCGGACCACGTCGAGCACGTACGGGCCGTCCGCCGGGTTGCCGATGGCCAGGGACTTGGCGATGGTGTCGGGCCTGACCGGGGCGACGAAGTCCAGCCCGGCCCGGTACGCCGCGGCGACCGGGGAGCACCCCGTGGCCTGGGCGCCGAACACCGTGTAGGACTTGTCCTCGACCAGGCCGAGACCGACCAGCTCCCGGAAGCCCTTGTCGATCTTGGTCAGCTGGGACCCGCTGGCCACCGGGACCACGATCTGGTCGGGCAGCCGCCAGCCCAGCTGCTCGGCGATCTCGTAGGCCAGGGTCTTGGAGCCCTCGGCGTAGTACGGCCGGACGTTGACGTTGACGAACGCCCAGCCCTCCTCCTCGGCGGCGATCTCGCTGGCCAGCTTGTTCACGTCGTCGTAGCTGCCCTGGACCGCGACCAGCGTGGTGCCGTAGACCGCCGAGGCGGTGATCTTGGCCTGCTCGAGGTTGTCCGGCACGAACACCACCGAGCGGATCCCGGCCCGGGCGGCGGCGGCGGCCACGGCGTTGGCGAGGTTGCCGGTGGACGGGCAGGCCAGGACCTGCAGCCCGAGCTCGCGGGCGGCGGAGAGGGCGACCGCGACGACGCGGTCCTTGAACGAGTGGGTCGGGTTGCCGGAGTCGTCCTTCACCCAGAGGCGGCGCACGCCGAGGTCGTCGGCCAGGTGCCGGGCGTCGACCAGCCGGGTGAACCCGGGATCGGTGGAGCGGAAGGTGGCGATGTCGGCGGGCACCGGGAGGAGCGGCGCGTACCGCCAGATGCTGCGCGGCCCGCTGTCGATCCGCTCGCGCGTGACGTTCCCGAACGCGTAGCCGACCTCGAGCGGGCCGAAACACTCGAGACAGGCGTAGTGCGGGCCCAGTGCGGTCTGGCTGCCACAGGCCCGACAGACCAGGTGGGTGGCGTTTCCGAAGGCCCCGGGGCGTACCCCGACTGCCGGGGTGAGGTGGGGGTCGAGAACCGCGGTCATCAGCGACGTCCTTCATCATCTGTCGTGGTCGACGATCGGCCACGCCGGATTTGGCACCGTGTCTGTCGGTCAGCCGGTTGCCGGGGAGTCATCGGGCCGGTCCCTCGTCCCCTCTGGATGAACAGCTGTCAGCCTAGGTTGCGGCGCACAGCCGGCGCATACGCGTATCCGCCATCTGGGACGGCTATCCAGATCCTGGACTGACATGATCGTCCTCGTGGCGCCGCGAACTCCGCTGACGGGTTGGCAGCGGGTCCGGCTGGTCGGAAATCTGGTCAACCTCACCACGCCGGCCGGCCTGCTGGTGGCCGTGGCGGGCGGGGCCAAGGTCCGACGCGGCCCCCGCGGGCTGTTCATCGGCGAGGGCTACCGGCTCAAGTTCCCGGTCGCCAGCGCCTTCACCATCGGCAGCGTGATCATAGCCACCCGCAGCTGGGACGAGCTGCTCCGCCGCAACCCGCGCCTGTTCGAGCACGAGGAGGGGCACACCTGGCAGTACCTCTACTGCATCGGCCTGCCGTTCTACCCCGCGTACGGGATCTGCCTGGTCTGGTCGATACTGCGCACCGGCGACCTGGCGGCGCGGAACTTCTTCGAACGGGAGGCCGGCCTCACTGCGGGAGGCTACGACGACGTGCCGGTGCGGCCTCTCGGACAGAACGTCCGGGCCATGATCGGGATGCTGCGCCGACCGGATGCATCCTGAGCCCGGCGCCCTTCGACAGGCTCAGGGCGCAACAACCGGCTCGGGGTGGAACGAACAGGCGCACCGCGCGAATGCGCCCTGAGCTTGTCGAAGGGCGCGTGTCCGTGCTCAGTCGATGCTGAGGTCGATGCCCAGCCGCTTGGCCGAACGGAAGCGCTGCCGGGCGGCCCGCAGCCGGCGTAGCCGCTTGACCAGCAGCGGGTCCTGGGCGAGGGCCTCCGGCTTGTCGATCAATGCGTTCAGCACCTGGTAGTAGCGGGTCGCCGACATCTGGAACTTGTCGCGAACCGCCTGCTCCTTGGCTCCCGCGAACTTCCACCACTGACGCTCGAAGGCCAGGATCTCCACGTCCCGATCGCTCAACGTCCCCTCCGGGGTGGCGCCACCGGACGAAGGACTCGGGGAGGCAAAGACCATGGCGTCATCGTAGGCCGAAATTACATCCGTGTCATTCGTCGCCGTGCCGGCGTCTGGCTCGCTGGTTGCTGTCATTGCGGTTGGATAGGAGGTGACCGCAGTGAGCCTACGGCGAAACCTCGAGCAGGGAGGGCGATAGCCGCGTGATGGAGAAGCTCGTCGGCGTGGTGCAGCCTTACGCCTGGGGGTCACCCACCGTGATCCCCGAGCTGCTCGGCGTGGAGCCGACCGGGCAGCCGCAGGCCGAGCTGTGGTTCGGCGCTCATCCGCTGGCCCCGTCGACCGCCGCCGGCGAGCCGCTGGACAAGATCGTCAACCGGGATCCCGAGACGGTGGTCGGCGCCGCCTCGGTCGCCGCCTTCGGGCCCCGGCTGCCCTTCCTGCTCAAGATCATCGCCGCCGAACGGCCGCTCTCCCTGCAGGCCCACCCGTCGCGGCAGCAGGCCGAGGAGGGGTGGTCCCGCGAGGAGGCGGCCGGGGTGCCGCGCGACGCGCCCCACCGGCTGTACCGGGACGGCTGGCCCAAGCCCGAGGTGCTGTGCGCGCTGCGCGAGACCGAGGCGCTCTGCGGGTTCCGCCAGCCGGGCGAGACGTACGGACTGTTCGAACGGCTCGGGGTGCCGGAGGTCCTGCGGTTGGTTGCGCCGCTCGGCGAGACGTCGGCGCCGGCCATGGAGCGGCTCAGCGTGGTCTTCGGCCGGTTGCTGCGGCTGGAGCCGGCCGACCGGTCGCTGGTCCACGCGGTGCTGGCGGCGGCCGCGGCGCTGGTCGACGACGACCCCGAGCTGCAGGCCTTCGCGCGGACGGCGACCGAGATCGGCTCGTTCTATCCCGACGATCCCGGGGTGCTGGCGGCGCTGCTGATGAACCGGATCACCCTCCGACGTAACGAGGCGCTGTACCTGCCGGCGGGCAACCTGCACGCCTACCTCTCCGGTGGCGGGGTGGAGATCATGGCCAACTCCGACAACGTGATGCGAGGCGGGCTGACGCCCAAGCACATCGACGTGA
>DASQVF010000172.1:0-2594 GCA_035640915.1 Propionibacteriaceae bacterium | reverse complement strand
GGAGGTGGCGCGGGAGATCGAGCACTACGAGAAGCGCGTGGCGGCCGAGCGCGAGTCGCAGTACCAGCCGGACGACCTCTCGGCCGACTCTGCCCGGCTCGGCGCCCCCGACGTACGGATGGGACGGACCGGATGAACGAGCCGCCGAGCACGCTGCCGAGCACGCTGCGCGATCTGGTCGGGGGGTACCTGGCCGAGCAGTGCACGGTGATTCTCGACGCCGAGGCCGCACTGCGCGGCGGCGAGAACGTCGTGCACGTCACCCGGGTCGCGGTGCGCCGGCTGCGGAGCACGCTCCGGGTGTTCGGGGACCTGTTCGACGTCGCGCCGGCCGCTCACCTGGAGGACGAGCTGGTCTGGTGGGCGGGCCTGCTCGGCGCGGTCCGCGACTTGGACATCCTCGCCCAAGGGCTGACGGCGGAGATCGCGGCGCTGCCCGCGGAGCTGGTGCTCGGGCCGGTCGAGTCGACCATCAGCACCGAGATCGCCACCGCCCGCAAGGCCGGCATGGACGTGGTGCTCGAGGCGATGGATTCCGAGCGTTACCGCAACCTCCTCGCTCTGGTGCAGGAATGGCGGAGCAACCCACCGTTCACCGCGGCGGCGGACGCTCCGGCCGACAAGGTCAAGGGCTACGTCAAGCGGGCGGAGAAGAAGGTCCGCAAACGGCTGGCGGCGGCCGTGGCGGCGCGGGAAGCCGGCGAGGAGGGGGCCGACGAGCTGTTCCACTCGGCGCGGAAGGCCGGCAAGCGGCACCGCTACGCGGTCGAGGCGGCGGTGCCGCAGTGGGGAGCCAAGGCCGAGAAGATCGTGGCGGCGCGCAAGGACCTGCAGGACGTCCTCGGCCATCACCAGGACCGAGCGGTCACCGGAGCGTTCCTGCGGGACCTGGGTGGGCGGCTCGGCGTCCGCTGCGGGGTCAACGGCTTCACCTACGGGCTGCTCTACGCCCGCACCGTCGGCGGCGGCGACACGCTGGTCCACGACCTCAAGCCCTACCTCTGACGCTCGCCTCTCCACGACGTCTCTCCGCACAAGGCCACGAACAACCGCGACTCAGCCCCGTTCGCCCCCCGTTTCTCCGCACCAGGCACACGTGGCGGCACCCCTCCGAAGGTCCCGGGAGTTGTCCGGCCCGCACGGCACAATGGGCGCGACGACGTAAGGAGGCCCGCGGCCCGATGGCCAGAACCCCCGCCCCACCCGAGGACGACTTCACCGAGCGGATCGTCGACATCGACGTCTCGTCGGAGATGCAGACCAGCTTCTTGGAGTACGCGTACTCGGTCATCTACTCCCGGGCCCTCCCCGACGCCCGCGACGGGCTGAAGCCCGTACAGCGCCGGATCCTCTACACGATGGACGAGATGGGACTGCGTCCCGACCGCGGTCACGTGAAGTGCGCCCGGGTGGTGGGCCAGGTGATGGGCCAGTACCACCCGCACGGCGACGGCGCGATCTACGACGCCCTGGTCCGGACCGCCCAGCCGTGGACGATGCGGCTCACCCTGGTCGACGGCCACGGCAACTTCGGCTCGCTGGACGACGGACCGGCGGCGATGCGCTACACCGAGTGCCGGATGGCGCCGGCCGCCCTGACCATGACCGAGGGGCTGGACGAGGACGCGGTCGACTTCAAGCCGAACTACGACGGCAAGGACACCGAGCCGGTGGTCTTGCCGGCCGCCTTCCCGAACCTGCTGGTCAACGGTGCGACCGGGATCGCGGTCGGCATGGCGACCAACTGCCCGCCGCACAACCTGATCGAAGTGGTGCAGGCGCTGCGCCACCTGATCAAGCACCCAGACGCATCGGTCGAGGATCTGATGCGCTACATCCCCGGTCCCGACCTGCCCAGTGGCGGGAAGATCATCGGTCTGGACGGGGTCCGCGAGGCGTACCAGACCGGCAAGGGCTCGTTCCGGATACGCGCCACCGCCCGGGTGGAACAGGTGCATCCCCGGCGGAAGGGCATCGTGGTCACCGAGCTCCCCTACCTGGTCGGCCCGGAGCGGGTCGTCGAGCAGATCAAGAACCTGGTGAACAGCCGGAAGGTGGCCGGGATCGCCGACGTCCGGGACCTGTCCGACCGCACCAACGGCCTGCGCCTGGTGATCGAGGTCAAGAACGGGTTCAACCCGGACGCGCTGCTGGAGCAGCTGTACCGGCTCACCAAGCTCGAGGACAGCTTCGCCATCAACGCCGTCGCCCTGGTCGACGGCCAGCCCCGCACGCTGACCCTGCGCGACCTGCTCACCATCTACCTCGAGCACCGCTACGACGTGACCCGCCGGCGGACCGCCTACGCCCGGGGCAGGGCCGAGGAGCGGCTGCACCTGGTCGAAGGGCTGCTGGTCGCCCTGCTCGACATCGACGACGTGATCGCGATCATCCGCAGCAGCGATGACGCGGCGACGGCCCGGGCCCGGCTGATCGAGGCCTTCGAGCTGACCGAGATCCAGGCGAACTACATCCTGGACATGCCGCTGCGCCGACTGACCCGGTTCAGCCAGATCGAGCTGGAGACCGAGCGCGACGCCCTGGTGGTCCGGATCGCCGAGCTGACCGAGATCCTGGAGAACCCCGAGCAGCTG
>DASQVF010000171.1:0-5373 GCA_035640915.1 Propionibacteriaceae bacterium | reverse complement strand
CCCGTCGTCGCTCCGGATGAGCACGACCGGCACCCCCGCGACGTCGGCGGCGTGCAGCACCCCGTGCTGGACGTCAGCCTCCTCGCCGAGGTAGGTCCAGTCGTTCTCGCCGTGCTGGAACGCCGTGGTGTCCACCCCGACCCCCAGGGCGTAGGAGAGGTGGCCACCCAGCCAGCCGCCCACGCTCACGGCAGTGGCGCCGACCAGTGACAACACGATCCCCGTCTTGCGCCGGCCGGCCCGGCGCGCCAGCCAGCTCGCGGCGTACGCGCTGGCCGCGACGTTGTTGGAGATGGCGTGCACCAGCCCCACCCGGCGCTCGGCGCCGTCGGTGTGGCGCCAGTCGCTGAAGCCAACGACAGCCGTGGGGACCGCAGTGAGGACGCCGAGGCCGACCAGGGTGTCAGCGGCCTCCTCCTGACCGGTGACGTCGAAGTACACCGACGAGAACCAGGCGCCGATCGGGATGGTCACCAGCAGGGGATGCAGGGGGTGGCCGATGGGCATGCCGCTGAGCAGGTTGGTCAGCCACTTCGGGCGGAGCACCGTGTCCGCGGCCTCGGCAACCGGGTCCGCGACGGCGTCGAGGCCTTCCGCCCGCTCGATCCGGGCGGCCGCGGCGTCCAGGCTCTTGTTCAGGAACTTGTTGATCACGTCCGGTGTATACCCCGCGGCTGCGGCTTCCCATCGCGATGGGTGATCCGGCGCTAGCCGGTCCGCTCCGCCTCGACCATCAGATCGAAGACGTCGACCGTCCGGTTCGGCATCGTGGTGGGAGCCTCGAGGTGCACCGCCCCACTGGGCAGGATGCCGGCTCCGCCGAAGCGCTCCATCACCCGCCATTGGGCGGCGACGTCCTCGCCGGAATGGTCCGGCTCCAGCTCCGGCTCGAACGTGAAGCCGCCGGACTCGACCAGGGCCGACCGGCGGAAGAGCACGCAGCCGCCGACCCAGGCCACCCGATAGGCCTGCCACTCCCCGGGCGACAGGTCGAGTCCAGCGGCCAGATGGGTGAGGTTGGCGGCGTTGTGCAGCGGCCAGCGGGCGAAGCCATCGGTGTCCCGGCGGACCCGCTCCGGGCGTACGCCGTCGGTCCAGGGGGCGTACGCGGTGCGCTCCGCCGGTCGGTCGTCCGGCAGGAAGGACAACCCCTGGACCGCGGAGCCCACGAAGCCGCACTGCAGGACCTCGAGCGCCTCGGACATCCGGGCCAGCGTCCCGGGCTCCAGCCAGACGTCGTCGTCGAGGAACAGCACCGCCCCGCTGGTGGCCTGGTCGAGCAGGAACTGCCGGTGCTCGGCGAGGCCCCGACGCGGCCGGTGCCGCAGCACGGTGACGGGTCGACCCTGGGCCTCGAGCACCCGGACCATGCTGGCGACGGCGGGAACCTCCCAGGGCGGGTCACCCTCGGACTGGTCGCTGATCACCACCGCGAACGGCGGGTCGTCCTGGGCGGCCAGACCCGCGAGTGTCACCGCCAGCTCGGTCGGCCGCCGGTAGGTCGGGATCAGCACCTCCACCGTCGGCGCCGCCGGCGCGGCTGGACGCGCCCACGCCTCCGATCCCCGCCGACTGGGTGCGGCCATCGCAACCTCCTCCACGGTGGACCGCCTGACCCGGTCCACCTTCGGACGCACTACCCCGGTGTGGGGCGCGAATCCCTCAGCCACCGGGCAGCAGCTCCAGCCGCTGCTCGGTCCGTCCCTCGACCGCGGCCCGAGTGGAGACGAAGGGCCAGGTCCGGTTGCCGACCCAGAGCTCGGTCTGGTCGACGTAGTTGGCATGGAACGCGTGTCCGGACACGCCCGACTGGTTGACCCAGCGGGACCGGTCCAGGTCGCCGAGGTCGACCACCATCCGCATGGTCGGCGCACTGGTCACGGTGTAGCCCTGGGTCGTGTCGTAGGCCATCGCGTTCACCACCGCCGGGCCGCCGCCGACCTCGTACGGCCCGCGGTTGAACAGCGCCTCAACTGGCGCGATCCCGCTCGTGCCGAGGGTCTGGTTCTTCAGCGTCACCGTGTGCAGCCGCCCCCACGCCCACTGGTCGGTGTCGCGGGCCATCAGCGACGTGATCTCCTTGCGGGCGTTGCCCATGGCGAGCCGCAGGATGTCGTCGCGGGACTCGATCACGTCGGGGGTGGTCGCGTCGTCCCACCACAGGTTGCGCGGCTGTTTGAGCAGCCCCAGCACCACCGCGTTCCAGCGGTCCCCGCCGGCCGGCCACAGCTCCTCGGGAAGCTCGTCGCGGAAGGTCAGCTTGAGGAGGTTGTGCATCACCACATTGAAGTAGGCGGCCGCCGCCGAGTCGGGCGCGGCGGAGTAGTCCCAGCCGACCAGCGTGCGCTGACCCTCCGCCACCCAGCCGTCGTTGATCTTGATCCGAAGCAGTGCCGGCACCAGTTCGGCCGCGATCCGCATGGTGTCGTCGTACATCAGCGCCTCGGCCTGGTCGACGGTCAGCGCGGAGGTCTCCCGGAGCTGGTCGAGCAGCTCCTGGCTGCGCCATCCGTAGGAGTACGCCGAGCCGAGCTGATGCGGGTACTGGCCGCCGATCACCGGCTGGTTGGCGGCGACCAGGAGACCGCCCGGCGGGTTGTAGACGTAGGGCAGCTCGGCGAACGGGATCATCCCGCGCCAGTCGTACGCCTGGTCCCACCCCGGAACCGGCGTGCGGCCGTCGCCGCTGCCGCGCCGCGGCGCCATCCCGGGGAGCTGGTAGCCGATGTTGCCCGCCACGTCGGCGTAGACCAGGTTCTGCGACGGGGCGGCCAGGAGGGCGGCGGCCTCCCGGAACTGGGAGAAGTTCTGCGCCTGGTTGATGCTGAGCAGCGCGTCCATCGTCCGGCCCGGGGTCATGCCGACCCAGCTCAGCGCGACCGCGTACCCCCGTCCGGCGGGCGGTGGCTCGGTGGTGGCGACGCGCTGCAGCTGCGGGCTCACGTCGGACAGCAGGGGCCCGTGCCGAGATGACCGGATGGTGACCGTCTGCGGCTGCTCCTCCCCGGCCACCCGGATCTCCTCGGTGCGCGTCTCCAGCGGGACGAGCTTGTCCCCCACCCGGACCTGGCCTCGGCTGACCTCCTCGACGTAGAGGTCCTGCACATCCACATGGCTGGTGGTGAGGCCCCAGGCGATGGCCGTGTTGTGCCCGATCACCACCCCAGGCACCGAGGCCAGGCTGAAGCCGGCGACGTCGTAGGGACAGGCGGCGGTGACGGCGCGGCAGTGCAGCCCGACCTGGGCGAACACCGAGGGGATGGACGCGGTCAGATGGGGGTCGTTGGCCAGCAGCGGGCGGCCGGTCTCCGTGCGAGCGCCGGACACCACGAAGGAGTTGGAGCCGGTCTCGCCCTCCATCCCCCGCGGCCCGAACAGCGGCGCCAGTGCGGCGTCCATCCGGTTGACCTCGGCCAAGGCCCCACGCACTCCGGCCGGCTGGAGCAGGGACCCGAGGTCGGGCAGCGGCCGGCTGGAGGGTCGGCGAGCCGTCGAGTTGAACTTCTTGTCCACCACGGTCCCTCGGCCCACGATCGGGTCATAGCCCTCCAGTGGGTGGCTGGGGAACAGGTTGGCGGTACGGCCCGGCCCGAAGTCAGCGGTGAGCAGGGCCCGCTCGGCCTCCTGCTGGAAGTTGGAGCCGAGGTCCCAGGCCATCACCTTGAGCCAGGACACCGAGTCGGCCGCCGTCCAGCGCTCGGGGGTGTAGCGGAGTCCCTGCAGGCCGAGCAGCCGGTACTCCAGCGAGAGCTCGACGACGGAGTGGTCACCCAGGTAGGCGTTGACGCCGGCGGCGTACGCGTCCAGGGCGCGGCGGGTCGAGGGAGCCAGGAGCGCGAGCTCCTGCTCGGCCACGCGCCGCCAGCCGAGGGTGCGGATGTAGGCGTCGGTCTGGACCTGCGACGGGCCGTAGAGCTCCGACAATCGGCCGGCCGCCAGGTGCCGACGGAAGTCCATCTCGTAGAACCGGTCCTGGGCCTGCACGTAGCCCTGGGCCCAGAAGAGGTCCTCGGTGGAGTCGGCGTAGATGTGCGGCACCCCGTAGCCGTCCCGGAGCACGTCGACCGGCGCGGCCAGGCCCGGCACGGTGATGCGGCCGGAGGCTGAGGGGAAGGACGAACGCACCGAACCGATCCCGACGGTGGTCAGCGCCACGGCCGACAGGATCAGCGCCACCACGCCGAAGACCAGCCAGCGGGGAACGCGTCGCACCGCTACACCCTATGAGTCGAGAATGCGTTGCAAAGTGGTTTGACCCATCCGGTGCATCGCCGGGTTGGTGTCCACGTAGTACCAGACAACGCCCATCGCCTGCTCGAGGGCCCAGGCCTGACCGCGAGCCCACTCGAGGTCGTCGCTGCCCAGATCCGCGCGCAGGACCTCTCGGGGGGCTGGCTCCAGCAGGTGCCACGCCGCGACCAGGTCCAGCGCCGGATCCGCCGGGCCGAGGCCGCCGACGTCGATGACACCGGCGAGGCGGCCGTCGGCCACCAGTACGTTGCCCGGCGTGAGGTCGCCGTGGGTCATCACGTCCGGACTGGTCCGGGGCAGTTCGCGAAGACCGGCCCAGAGCCGCCGGAGCCGGGGCACCTCGACGAGGTGCTCACTGCGGGCGAAGCACTCCCGCATCCAGGCGTCGTGCGTACGCAGGTCGCCACCGCGGCCGGCCCGGGCGAACGTCCGGCCCCGGGTGTCGATCGAGCGGACGCCCCGGACGAAGGCGGCGAGGTCGTGGGCGAAGGCCATCGAGTCGCTGGTGTCGTCCTCAGCCGCCGGGGTGCCGGGCACCCAGGTCTGCACCGACCAGGGCAGCGGATAGCCGGCTCCCGGCTCACCGATCGCCACCGGCTCCGGGGTGGCGTACGCCGTGCGGCCGGCCAGCTCGCGGGCGGCCTCGGCCTCTTCCTCCAGCCACTCCCGCGCCGCCGCCACCTCGATCAGCTGCAGCGGGAACCGTGCGGTGAGGTGGTCGCCGATCCGGAACAGCGCGTTCACGGTGCCCGAGGAGGCGACGGCCCGGACCGGCAGATGCGTCCACTGCGGGAACTGCTCGGCGATCAGCCGGCGCACGGTCGCGATGGGAACGTCCAGCTGGTCGACATGCATGGTCATCGTGGCCAGCATCGCCTATTAGCAGTCGCTATGCTTGAGTGCCAGTCGATCCCGCGCGAGAGAGCCCGAATGCCCACCTACCAGTACCGATGCACCGAGTGCGGCCACGACTTGGAGGCAGTGCAGAAGTTCAGCGACGCTGCGCTGACCGAGTGCCCGAACTGCGGCGGCTCTCTGCGCAAGGTGTTCAACGCCGTGGGTGTGGTGTTCAAGGGGTCCGGCTTCTATCGCACCGACAGCCGCAGCACCAACGGTGACGGC
>DASQVF010000170.1:0-2069 GCA_035640915.1 Propionibacteriaceae bacterium | reverse complement strand
GAGCTGCTCTGGGACGCCGATCGGGCCGCGTTCACGCCCGAGCGGCTGCTGGCCGACGCGCGCGAGCGGTTCGGCGGCTTCGACGGCATCGTGCTCTGGCACGCGTACCCGGTGATCGGGATCGACCCCCGGAACCAGTGGGACTACTACCGGGAGGTGCCCGGGCTGCGGGCGCTGGTCGACGTGTTGCACGAGGCCGGCGTCCGGGTGTTCCTCGACTACAACCCGTGGGACACCGGCACCCGGCGGGCCGGCCGGGATGCCGAGGAGCTGGCCGCCGTGGTCCGTGACCTCGACGCCGACGGGGTGTTCCTGGACACCCTGAAGGAGGGCGGCTCGGAGCTGTTGTCCCGCCTGGCGGCCGCTCGGCTGGGGGTGGCGGTGGAGGGAGAGTCGACGCTGCCGCTGGCCCGGCTGGCCGACCACCCGTTGAGCTGGGCCCAGTGGTTCGCCGACTCGGAGGTGCCCGGGGTGGTGCGGGCGAAGTGGTACGAGCCCCGGCACCAGCTGCACCACGTCCGCCGCTGGCACCGGGACCACCGGGCCGAGCTGCAGTCGGCGTGGCTGAACGGCATCGGCGTGATGGTCTGGGAGGTGGTGTTCTCCGCGTGGGTGGGCTGGAACGCCGCCGATGCCGCCTGGTTGCGCCGGATGGCGGCGGTGCAGCGGGGCAACGCGGACCTGCTCAGCGCCGGAACCTGGACGCCGCTGGTCGACCTGGGGGTGGAGGCCGCGGCGGCCGGGGTGTACGGGTCGCTGTTCGCCGACGGCGACCGGGCGCTGCTGGCCCTGGTCAACCGGGGTGACATGCCGTTCGTGGTCTCCTGGCGCGGGGCCGAGGTCACGGTCCCCGGGCGGGGGCTGGCCGGCCTCGTGGCCGAGGGCGACGCCGTGCGTCCGGCCTGGGCCGACGAGGTGGAGCCGGCGTCGACCGCCTTTCCGCACCGCCGGGCGTACCGGACATGCGCCCTGAGCCTGTCGAAGGGTGGTCCTTCGACAGGCTCAGGACGCATGGCGGACCACGTCGTGGTGCCGGCCGGTGAGCATGTGCTGACCGTGCGCTACCGGTGCCGGGAGACCGGGATGTACGACGGGGCTCCGTTCGTCGACGAGTGGAAGCCGCTGCCGCCTCGGCTGCACGACCTGCGGACGCTGGAGCGGGTTGCCGTTCTGGAGCACCCGGTGGCGGTGGCCACCGTTGAGGAGGAGGTGACGGGCCTCGATCTGGCCGAGGCGCGAGCGTACGCAGCAACCCGAGGGGCCCGGCTGCCGACCGAGGACGAGTGGCAGCTGGCGGCCGGCCAGCCGGGATTCGGCCGGCGCCGGCCGTTGGTCTGGAACCTGACCGAGAGCGAGCACAGCGACGGCCGGTCCCGGTTCTGCTTCCTGAAGGGCGGCGCCGAGGGCGGTGCCGTCGGGTCGCCGTGGTACTTCGACACCGGCGAGCGGGAGCCGGAGTTCAGCGCGAAGTACCTGATCCCGGGGAGCGGCCTGGCCCGGAGTACGTCCATCGGCTTCCGACTGGCCTGGGACCTGAGATGAGCCCTGAGCCGCCCATGCGCCCTGAGCTTGTCGAAGGGCCGGATCTCGGGGCTTCGACAGGCTCAGCCCGCAGAGGCGGAGCCCTCGCCAACCTCCGGGTCTTGGACGTCTCCACTCTGTTCGCCGGACCGATGGCGGCCATGCACCTCGGCGACATGGGCGCCGAGGTGATCAAGGTCGAGCACCCGCGGCGCCCCGACCCGTCGCGCGGGCACGGACCGGAGAAGGACGGACACAACCTGTGGTGGAAGACCCTGGGCCGCAACAAGTTGACGGTCGCCATCGACCTGTCGTCCGCCGACGGGCAGTCGGTGTTCCGGCGGCTCGCCGCCACCGCCGACGTGGTGATCGAGAACTTCCGCCCCGACACCCTGGAGCGCTGGGGTCTGGGCTACGACGTGCTCAGCGCCGAGAACCGGGGGATGGTGCTGGCTCGGGTCACCGGCTTCGGCCAGATCGGTCCCTACCGCCGACGGCCGGGCTTCGGCACGCTGGCCGAGGCGATGAGCGGCTTCGCCGCCGCCACC
>DASQVF010000169.1:0-6586 GCA_035640915.1 Propionibacteriaceae bacterium | reverse complement strand
CCGAGCGGCTCCGCGACTGGCCGGAGGATCCCGAGCAGGCGGCCCGGATCACCACGCGGGTGCCGTGCGCGGAGTACTTCGATGTCCGGGACCGGGCGCTGCTCGCGCACGCCACCCAGGTCGACCCGGAGGGGCCGTGGTTCTCGGTGCCGCTCGACCTGCACAAGAGCGTCTGGCCGACCGAGGACTGGCAGCGGGTCCGCAGCCTGGTGGACGCACCGCTGCCCGAGGACGACCTGTTCGCCGGCATCGCGGTGCCGGCTGATCGCGCCCGCCTCGCCTCGGCGGAGGCGGGTAAAGTCTCGGCATGATCCTGCTCGAGGTCGACCCGGACGTGGTCAAGCCGGGCTGGACACCGCTGATCATCACCTTGCTGCTCGGGGCCGCCATGGTGCTGCTGTTCCTGAGCATGCGCCGGCAGTTCCGCAAGATCAGCATCCCGCGCGAGGGGGAGTCGGACCAGGTTCACGAGGTGGACGAGGTGGACGAGACGACGCCGCCGACTCCGGAAACCCGGACCCGGGAGGACCCGCCGAGCGGCTAGCCATGACCACCTCGGCCCGGTCGCGGTCCACAGTGCAAGGCTGGTGGGATGGCGAACCGGCTGAAGGACTCGCTGAGCCCCTACCTACGGCAGCATGCCGACAACCCGGTCGACTGGTTCGAGTGGGGTGAGGAGGCGTTCGCGGAGGCGGAGCGGCGTCAGCTGCCGGTTTTCCTGTCCGTGGGGTACGCGGCCTGCCACTGGTGTCACGTGATGGCGCACGAGTCCTTCGAGGACGCGGCGACCGCGGAGACCCTCAACCGGCACTTCGTCTCGATCAAGGTGGACCGCGAGGAGCGCCCGGACGTGGACGCGGTGTACATGCAGGCGACCCAGGGGCTGACCGGGCAGGGCGGCTGGCCGATGAGTGTGTTCATGACCCCGGAGCGGCTGCCCTTCTTCGCCGGCACCTACTTCCCGCCGACTCCGCGGCACGGGATGCCGTCGTTCCAACAGGTGCTGGGCGCCATCACCGAGGCGTGGGACCACCGCCGGGACGAGGTGCAGCACAGCGCCACGACCATCGTCGGCGAGCTGGCCAAGCGCCGGATCGGCGCGGTGCCGGGGACGATGACCGAGGACGACTGCGCCGCCGCGGTGACTCGGCTGCAGGGTGAGTTCGACCCGGCGACCGGTGGGTTCGGCGGTGCGCCGAAGTTCCCACCGTCGATGGTGCTGGAGGCGCTGCTCCGCGACGGCAGTGAGCCGGCGATGGCCATGGTCGCGCGGACGGCAACGGCGATGGCCCGGGGCGGGATCTACGACCAGCTGGCCGGCGGCTTCGCCCGCTACAGCGTGGACGCGGGCTGGGTGGTGCCGCACTTCGAGAAGATGCTCTACGACAACGCGCTGCTGCTCGGCGCGTACACCCACTGGTGGCGCCGGACCGAGAACCCGCTGGCGCTGCGGGTGGTGGCGGAGACGGTCGACTGGCTGCTCGCCGAGATGCGTACGCCGGAGGGCGCCTTCGCCTCCAGCCTGGACGCCGACTCGGTGGACCCCGACGGGCACCTGCACGAGGGCGCCTACTACGTCTGGACCCCGGAACAGCTCGTGGCGGCACTCGGCCCGGAGGACGGGGCGTGGGCCGCCGAGGTGTTCCGGGTGACGCCGCAGGGCACGTTCGAGGGCGGGGCATCGACGCTGCAGCTGCTGGCTGACCCGGACGACCCGGCGCGGCTCCAGTCGGTCCGCGACCGCCTGCGGCACGCCCGGGCCGAGCGGTCCCGACCGGGGCGTGACGACAAGGTGGTGGCCGCCTGGAACGGCTGGCTGGTCGACTCCCTGGTGACGGCGGCGATGGTCTTCGACCGCCCGGACTGGCTGGCCGTCGCGATCGAGGCCGCCGAGGCGGTCTGGGACCGGCACTGGCAGGACGGTCGGCTGCGACGGACCTCGCGGGACGGTCGGCCGGGAAGTGCGCCGGGAATCGCCGAGGACTACGCCGCCCTCGCTCAGGCGGCCGTCCGGCTGGCCACCGCGACGGGCAACCCGACCTGGCTGGACCGGGGGCGGTCGCTGGTCATGGCGCTGCTGGATCAGTTCGACGACGACGGGGCGGGGTTCTTCGACACCGGTGCCGACGCCGAGACGCTCTACACCCGGCCCCAGGACCCGACCGACAACGCCACTCCGTCCGGGCTCAGCGCCGCGGTGCACGCCCTGCGGCTGCTCGCCGAGCTGACCGGCGAGACGGAGTACGCGGACCGCGCCGACCGGGCGGCGGCCAGCGTCGGGGGACTGGCGTCACAGGCCCCTCGGTTCGCCGGCTGGCTGCTGGCCGATGCGATCAGCACCCTTCCCGCGCATGCCCCGGTGCAGGTGGCGATCGTGGGATCCGACGGGCCGGAACGCGCCGCGCTGGTCCGGGCCGCCTGGCGGCAGGCACCGGCCGGCTCGGTGGTGCTGGCCGGAGAGCCGGACCAGCCCGGGTTCGCGCTGCTGGCCGAGCGGCCGATGCGGGATGGGAAGGCCACCGCGTACGTCTGCCGCGGGTTCGTCTGCCGGCTGCCGGTGACCTCGGTCGAGGAGCTGGTCGGTCAGCTCGGGTTGTAGCTCAGGCGACGGCCCGGTAGGTGGCCAGCGAGATGGCGATGTAGTGGCAGACGAAGCCGGCCAGCGTGCCGGCGTGGAAGATCTCGTGGAAGCCGAACCAGCCCGGGAACGGGTTGGGCCGACGCCGGCCGTAGACGATCGCTCCGGCGGTGTAGCACGCTCCGCCCGCCAGGATCAGGGTGAAGACCGCCGGTCCGCCGTTGGCGTAGAAGGAACCGAGCCAGCCGAGTGCCGCCCAACCCATCGCGAGGTAGAGGGCGGTGTAGAGCCAGCGCGGTGCCGACAGCCAGACCAGCCGGAAGACCAGACCGCCGAGCGCGGCCGTCCAGATGATGCCGAGCAGCAGCACCCGGGAGCGGCCGGACAGCAACAGCAGCGCCAGCGGCGTGTAGGTCGCGGCGATGAACACGTAGATGTTGGCGTGGTCCAGCCGGCGCAGGATGCCGTCGGCCCGCGGTCCCCAGGTGCCGCGGTGATAGAGCCCACTGGTGCCGAACAGCAGCACCGACGCGGCCAGGAAGACAGCACCCCCGAGCCGGCCGAGCTCGGTCGGGGCCAGGGCGACCAGGACGATCCCGGCGGCGAGGGCCAGCGGGGCGGCGCCGGCGTGCAGCCAGCCGCGAAGGCGCGGCTTGACCGCCTGCACCACCTCCGACACCGTCGGTGACTCCTGAGCGCTCGTCGGCATCGTCCTCCTCCTCGGTCCCTCGGTCCCAGTTGACATACCGTAGGTTACGGAACCGTAGGTTCGAGGGTAGGTGCCGATGACTCGTCGGACAACTTCGGGTGCCGGGGATACGCTGCCAGCCGTGGGCCGTTTCGACCGGTGGCGGGAGTTCGTCGACCGGCTGCACCCGTCGGGGTTGCTCTACGCGACCTACGAGCACCGGCTGATTGCGGAGCTGGACCACGAACGGCTACCCCGGCACGTGGCCGTGCTCGCCGACGGCAACCGGCGTTGGGCGCGGACCAACGCCCCCGGCCAGCCGCTGGTCGCGGGATACCAGGCCGGGGCGGACAAGCTTCGGGAGTTCGTCGAGTGGTGCGACGAGCTGGGCATCCCGGTGGTCACTCTCTGGGTGCTGTCCACCGACAACTTCGCCCGCAGTGGGGCGGGGGAGCTCGAGCCGCTGCTGGCGGTTATCGAGCAGCTGGTGACCGACCTGGCCGCCACCAGGCGGTGGCGGGTCCATCCCGTGGGGGCGCTGGACCTGCTGCCCAAGGAGTCCGCGGCGCGGTTGAAGACCGCCGACGAGGACACCGCGGACCTGGACGGGATGCTGGTCAACATCGCCGTGTCCTACGGCGGCCGGCACGAGCTGCGGGACGCCGTCCGCTCGCTGCTGGCCGAGGAGGCGCGGCTGGGCACGCCGATCTGGGAGCTGGCGGAGACCCTGGACATCGAGCACATCGCCGAGCACCTCTACACCAAGGGCCAGCCCGACCCGGACCTGATCATCCGGACCTCCGGCGAGCAGCGGCTGTCGGGATTCTTGATGTGGCAGTCGGCGCACAGCGAGTTCTACTTCTGCGAGGCCCTGTGGCCCGACTTCCGCAAGGTGGACTTCATCCGGGCCCTGCGGTCCTACGCGCAGCGGGAGCGCCGCTTCGGCCGCTGATCCCCTGCCCGCCGTGGCTGGGACACCGGGTCGGAACCTACGTATACGTAGGTTGCGGGCCGTGTACGCAGGTTGCAACCGGCGTAGAGGGCAGGAAACCTACGTATACGTAGGTTGCGGCCGAGGGGCGCGCGGCCGAGGGGCGCGCAAAGGTTTCGGGAAGTTTGCCATCGAGTGAAGAAGCGGCGTGGCTCTTCACCGCGACCCCGGCCGGGACGTACCGTCAAGGAGCGAGCCGCAGAGCTTGTGGCCCGCCTGGGAGGCGATGCATGCACCGTCGCACGGGCCGACTGCCGGTTCTCACCGGTTGGCGGTACCCGACCCGGTCCACCACGTAACCGTGGGGCCGGGCGCGGAACCGCGTGCGGTCCCGAAGAAGGGGCAACTTGTGTCTTCTGCATCCCCGATCCGCACCTACGTCGTCGACACCTCCGTCCTGCTGAGCGATCCGCAGGCGCTACGCCGGTTCGCCGAGCACGACGTCGTGCTTCCGGTGGTGGTGATCACCGAGCTGGAGGCCAAGCGCCACCACAGCGAGCTCGGCTACTTCGCCCGCACCGCCCTGCGGCTGCTCGACGAGCTGCGCATCGAGCACGGTCGACTGGACGCCCCGGTCCCGGTCAACGACCAGGGGGGCTCGGTACACGTGGAGCTCAACCACACCGACCCGGAGATCCTGCCGGCCGGGTTCCGACTGGGTGACAACGACTCGCGGATCCTGGCGGTGGCGCTCAACTACGCGGCCGAGGGCCGTGCGGTGACCCTGGTGTCGAAGGACCTGCCCATGCGGGTCAAGGCGTCGGCCGTCGGGCTGCATGCCGAGGAGTACCGGGCCGAGCTGGCGGTGGAGAGCGAATGGACCGGGATGGCCGAGCTGGAGGTCAGCCCCGCTGATCTGGACCGGCTCTACGAGGCGGGCAGCCTCGACCTGGACTCGGCCCGCGACCTGCCCTGTCACACCGGCGTGGTGCTGCTCAGCGGCACGTCTTCGGCGCTGGGTCGCGTCACACCGGGCAAGGAGCTCAAGCTGGTCAAGGCTGACCGGGACGCGTTCGGCATCCACGGCCGCTCCGCCGAGCAGCGCGTTGCCCTGGACCTGTTGCTCGATCCCTCGATCGGCATCGTCTCGCTCGGCGGTCGGGCGGGAACCGGCAAGTCCGCGCTGGCGCTGTGCGCCGGGCTGGAGGCGGTGCTGGAGCGGCGGCAGCACGCCAAGGTGGTGGTCTTCCGGCCCTTGTACGCGGTCGGTGGGCAGGAGCTCGGCTACCTGCCGGGCACCGAGGGCGAGAAGATGTCGCCCTGGGCGCAGGCCGTGTTCGACACCCTCGGTGCGGTGACCTCCAAGGTGGTCATCGACGAGGTGGTGGAGCGAGGGCTGCTCGAGGTGCTGCCGCTGACCCACATCCGCGGGCGCTCGCTGCACGACGCGTTCGTGATCGTCGACGAGGCGCAGTCGCTGGAGCGCAACGTGCTGCTCACCGTGCTGAGCCGGATGGGTCAGGACTCGCGGGTGGTGCTAACCCACGACGTGGCGCAGCGCGACAACCTGCGGGTGGGACGGCACGACGGTGTGGTCGCAGTCGTGGAGAAGCTGAAGGGCCACCCGCTGTTCGCCCACATCACCCTGCACCGCTCGGAGCGGTCGCCCATCGCCGCCCTGGTGACCGAGATGCTGGAGGACATCACGGTCTGACCGTGACATTGCGTGCATACGCGTGAGTCTCAGATCACAGCACAACTATTTCGTTTCGATAACGGCGTGTGCGAAGGTAGCGACCGTGCGTCGTCTAGCCCAGCATGCCCTTGCCGGCGCCGGTTTCGCTGCCGTGGTCACCGCCGTCAGTGTGGTGGGGTTGAACAGCCCGGCCGCCGAGGACGTCGCGACCGCTGTGCCGGCCGGCGTGGTCTCCAGCACCGCGGTCTCCACCACGGCGGCCCCCGCCATCTCGACCGAGCCGGTGCGCGAGGACGCCGAGCTGCGGCTGGCGGTTCAGCAGGCCCGCCACGTGGATGTGGCCGCGGCGAGGGCGGAGCGCGCCCGGGCCAAGGCGGCCAAGCAGGCGGCGAAGCGAACCTCTGCGCTGAAGAGTCGGACCAAGGCCATCTCCGGCGAGCACGCGCGGCTCGTGGCCGCGAAGAAGAAGGCGGCCGCGGAGGCGGCGGAGCGGAAGCGGGCTCTGGCCAACCGCGGCTATCGGCCCGGCACCACCGACCCGCGCGAGATCGCCCGCCAGATCATGAAGAACAAGTACGGCTACGACGACTCCGACTTCGACTGCTTCAACAACATCATCATCCGCGAGAGCATGTGGGACATCGACGCGACGAATCCCAGCTCGGGCGCGTACGGGATCCCGCAGGCACTGCC
>DASQVF010000168.1:0-4129 GCA_035640915.1 Propionibacteriaceae bacterium | reverse complement strand
TGCAGCTCGGTGTTGATCAGGTGCTCGATGATCCCGCGGACCTGCGCCCGCTTGGTGGTCGCCGCGGAACGAGGCCAGTCCAGAGGGATGCCGCCGGGCCGCTCCAGGGTGGAAATGCCCAGTCGCAGGCCGTCCTGCTGCTGCATGGTCCCCACCTGGTTCCTCTCGAACTGACAACGGTGTCGTACCAGTCGAGACCAGTATGAGGCTGGAGGGTCCCGGCGGCAACCCCCGCCCCGCCGATCTCGCCCTCCGACTGCCGCCCGGTACTTCGGTGTCCGTCCGCTTCGGACCGCGATCCACCGCGTGCCACCGGCGTCTATCCGCAGGAAGTACCGATGAGCGTCGCCTACGTCAGCCGGCCCACCGCCGGGCCCAGTGGTACATCGCGATGGCGGCCGCGGCCCCGGCGTTGAGCGAGCGGGTGGAGCCGTACTGGGTGATCGCCACCAGCGAGTCGCACGCCGCGACGAGCTCGTCGGTCAGCCCGGGGCCCTCGGAACCGAAGACCAGGCAGACCCGCTCGGGCAGCTCCGTGGTCTCCAGGGGCATCGCGCCCGCGAGGTTGTCCACGCCGACCAGCGGGTACGCCGTACGCGCGGCCCAGTCGACGAAGTGGGCCACGTCGGGGTGGTGCTCGACATGGAGGTAGCGGTCGGTGACCATGGCGCCCCGGCGGTTCCAGCGACGCCGGCCCAGGATGTGCACGGCGCCGACGTTGAAGGCGTTGGCGGTGCGGACGATCGAGCCGATGTTGAAGTCGTGCTCCCAGTTCTGGATCGCCACGTGCAGGGCGTGCCGACGCCGGTCCAGGTCGGCCACGATCGCCGGCACACTCCAGTAGCGGTAGCGGTCGACCACGTTGCGGGAGTCGCCGTGGGCGAGCAGCTCCGGGTCGTAGCGGGGGTCGTCGTCCGGCCACGGCTCCGGATGCGGGCCGACGCCGGGTCCGGCCGCCGCGGCGAGCTCCTCCTCGCCAAGGACGGGTCCTCCATCGTCGCCGTGCGGTCCCGCCCTGTGCGCATTGGAGGCGGTCGCCGCCCGCGCGGGACTTAGGAAATCCACAGATCGCGACGGTACCGTTTGGCCTCGTGTTGCCGATGCTGCTGCCGCCCTGGCTCGACCCGGAGTACCTGATCCAGGCCGCCGGGCCCTACGCGCTGCCGGTGGTGACGTTCATCATCTTCGCCGAGTGCGGGCTGTTCGCGATCCTGCCCGGGGACTCCCTGCTGTTCACCATCGGGGTCTTCGTCGCCCGCGATGCCATCCCCTACTCGCTGCCGGTCGTCTGCCTGGTGCTGACCCTGGCCGCGATCGCCGGCAACATCTCCGGCTACTGGATCGGCCGGCTGGTCGGGCCACCGCTGTTCCGACCGCGGCGCGGGCTGATCGGGCGGATCCTGAACCCCAAGTACGTCACCAAGACCCACGCGTTCTTCGAGAAATACGGCAACCGGGCCCTGATCCTGGCCCGCTTTGTCCCCATCGTGCGGACCTTCGTCACCCTGGTGGCCGGCGTCGGCAAGATGGACTTCCGGAAGTTCATCGCCTACACCGCGATCGGCGGCGTGCTCTGGGCGTGCGGGGTCACCATTCTCGGCTACTACCTCGGCAACATCCCGTTCATTCGGAACAACATCGAGGCCGTGCTGATCCTGATCGTGGTCGTCTCGGTCATCCCGATGGTGGTCGAGTTCCTGCTGCACCGCCGCCGCGCGAAGGCCGAGGCGGCCGAGGCGAGCCCCCGCCGCGTGTCCCTTTCCTAGATCCCGTATCACGTGGCGGTCAGCCGGCTCTGCTCCTCGGTGAGCCGGAAGGAGCGAGCGTGAAGCGCTGGGCGTACGACCTGATGTACCGGGTGTGGGCACCGTGGGACGCGGTCGGCGTACGCGACGACCTGCGTGACCTGCTCGAGTCGGGGCGGGTGACGGCGCAGTCCCACCCTCGTGCGGTCGACCTGGGCTGCGGCACCGGCGCGAACGCGGTCTACCTGGCCCAGCATGGATTCGACGTCACCGGTGTCGACTTCTCCCCCGTCGCGCTGGCCAAGGCCGGAGCCCGGGCGAACGAGGCCGGCGTGGCCTGCCGGTTCGTCGCCGACGACCTGACGGGGGACCTGACCGGGCTCGACGGAACCTTCGACCTCGTCCTGGACTTCGGCACGCTGGACGACCTCAACGCGGACGGTCGCCGGGCGATGGCGGGCAACATCCGGCGGGTCACCTTGCCCGGATCGCTCTTCCTGTTCTGGTGTTTCCACGCCGACCCGGCCAGCCTGCCCCGGTTCAGCGTGACCGGCCCGTCGCGGGCCGTCCCGGTCATCCGTCCGGGTGAGGAGCAGGACCTGTTCGGCGACGCCTTCACCATCGAGGAGCTCTCCCGCGGCGACCGGACGGCGTGCTTCCTGCTCACCCGGATCTGAGCTGGCGATGAGTTCCGTCGCTCTCCAGGGTCTGCCCGTCGAACCCGAAGAGAAGGAGAGCGAGATGACCAAGATCGTCGCGGATATCACGATGTCGCTGGACGGCTACGTCACCGCACCGGGCGCCGACCTCGAGCACGGCCTCGGTGTGGACGGCGAGGTGCTGCACGACTGGGCGCTGGAGAGCGAGGACCCGGTCGACGAGGAGGTCCTGGCAACCGCCACCGAGCAGACCGGCGCGGTGATCATGGGGCGCCGACTGTTCGACATCGTCGACGCCCCCGCCGGGTGGAGCGACGACATGGGTTACGGCGCCCATCACGCCGCCGTGCCGCCGGTGTTCGTGGTCACCCACACCCCACCGGCGTCGGTACGCCTCGGCCCGCGCTTCCGCTTCGTTCCCGAAGGTCTCGGCGCGGCGGTGGAGCAGGCCCGCGCCGCCGCCGGCACGAAGGACGTGGTGATCATGGGCGGCGGCGACGTGGTCGGCCAGAGCATCGCCGAGGGTCTGATCGACGAGCTGCGGCTGCACCTGTCCCCGATCGTGCTGGGCGGTGGCACCCCGATGTTCCTGCCCGACGTGCGGCGCCAGTTCCGCCAGGTGGAGGTCAAGGTCTCGGCGTACGCGACCCACCTCCGCTACGAGCTGCGGCGCTAGCCGTCGACCTCGAGGGTGGACTGCGCGGCCTGTGCCGCGGCCATGAACTGCGGGGACGTGTCGGGGATGGAGGCGTAGAACAGCCCGGCCTCACCGGTCACCGTCTCGACCACGACGATGATCATCGTCTCGCCGGTGGTCCGGATGTCGGGCAGCGAGAAGCTCAGGTGCGCCTCGATCAGCCAGGCCGGGCGGCCGTCGACGGTGGTGGCCTGGTTGCGTGAGTCCGTGCGCTCCACCGCGGCGTTGCCGTAGAACTTTCCGGTGACGCACTCGGCGACCACCTTCGCGCCCTGCTCGACACCATAGAACCCGTCCCCGGCCAGCAGCCGGGCCACCAGCACCGCCGCGACCCAGGTCTGCTGGCCCTGGGCGTCCTGCTCCACCGTCGCGTCCTGGCTCTGCACGTCGCGGCCGAACGGCACCCGGTAGTCCCAGGTCGGCGGGCTGAACGGCTCCGGCAGCCGGGCGTAGGAGAGCGCGCCACTGCGGACCCGGTTCCCCGTCTGGGGCGGGGGCGGCGTGGCCGTGTCGAGCACTGCGTCGGGACAGACCTCGGTGCTGGCCGACGGGTTCGGGTCGGGGCCCGATTCCGGAACGGTCGCCCCGAACAGGTTGCGCAGGACCAGGACGGCGACGACGACCAGCACCGTGGCCAGAGCGATCGCCCCGATCAGCCACGGTACGGCCGAGCGGCGACGGATCGACGGGCCCGCTGGTGCGTACGCGGTTCCCGGGGCGTATCCGCCGGCGCCGGGACCAGCCGGCGGGACCGGCGGCGGCGTACGCGGGTCGGCCGTGGTGGTCGCCGACCAGGACCGGCCGTCCCAGTAGCGGAACCGGCCGAGCTGGCCACCCGGATCGGGGTACCAGCCCGGCGCACTCACGCCGAGAGTCTAGGGACGCCCGGAGCCACCGTCCTCGGTCCGCTATCGGAACCTTGCGGTGTAGGTGGCGGCGGTCGCCGGGGCGGTGATGGTGTGGGTCTGGGCGCCGCCGTCGGACCAGGACACGAACACGTAATTCTTCGTGCCCTTGGGCTGCGGAGT
>DASQVF010000167.1:0-2236 GCA_035640915.1 Propionibacteriaceae bacterium | reverse complement strand
GGCGGCCACGGTAACCGCCACCGGCTCCTCGGCACCGCCGGCCGTCGCCGGGGACCGGCGGGTGGTCGCGCGGGCGCGCGGGCGTCCCCGCCCGGGACCAGAACCGGGACGGGACGGCGTACGGGGACCGGAGGGCACCGTCAGGCCTTGAACCGCGGGAAGGCCGAGGCGCCGGCGTAGCGGGCCGCGTCGTCGAGGTCCTCCTCGATCCGCAGCAGCTGGTTGTACTTCGCCACCCGGTCGGTCCGCGCGGGTGCGCCGGACTTGATCTGGCCACAGTTGGTGGCCACGGCGAGGTCGGCGATCGTGGTGTCCTCCGTCTCGCCGGAGCGGTGGCTCATCATGCAGGCGAATCCCGCCCGGTGGGCCAGGCTGACCGCGTCCAGGGTCTCGGTCAGCGAGCCGATCTGGTTGACCTTGACCAGCAGCGCGCTGGCCGCCTTCTCGTCGATGCCTCGCTGCAGCCGGCTGACGTTGGTCACGAACAGGTCGTCGCCGACCACCTGCACCCGGTCACCGATCCGGGTCATCAGGGCGGACCAGCTGGTCCAGTCGTCCTCGGCCAACGGGTCCTCGATGGAGACGATCGGGAAGTCGGCGATCCAGCCCTCGTAGACCGCGATCATCTCCTCGGCCGACCGGGCCTGGCCCTCCCAGGTGTAGACCCCGTTCTCGAAGAACTCGGAACTGGCCACGTCCAGAGCCAGCGCGATGTCGGTACCCAGCCGCAAGCCGGCGCTTTCCACCGCCGTGGCGATCAGCTCCAGCGCGGCCCGGTTGGCCGGCAGGTTGGGCGCGAACCCACCCTCGTCCCCCAGCCCGGTGGACAGCCCCTGCTTCTTCAGCACCGACTTCAGCGCGTGGTAGACCCCGGCACCCTGCTCCACGGCGTCCCGGAAGGTCGGCGCGCCGATCGGGGCGATCATGAACTCCTGGACGTCGACGTCGGAGTCGGCGTGGGCGCCGCCGTTCACGATGTTCATCATCGGCACCGGCAGCAGGTGCGCGTTCGGTCCACCGACGTAGCGGTAGAGCGGCAGCTCGGCGGAGTGGGCGGCCGCGTGGGCGACCGCCAGCGAGACGCCCAGGATCGCGTTGGCGCCGATCTTGCCCTTGTTGTCGGTGCCGTCGAGGTCGAGCATGGCCTGGTCGACCAGCCGCTGCTCGCTGGCCTCGTAGCCGACCAGCTCCGGGCCGAGCTGGTCGATCACGCCCAGCACCGCCTTGCTGACACCCTTGCCGCCGTACCGGGCGTCGCCGTCGCGCAGCTCGACCGCCTCGAAGGCGCCGGTGGAGGCACCCGACGGGACGGCGGCCCGACCCTCCGACCCGTCGTCGAGGATCACCTCGACCTCGACCGTCGGGTTGCCGCGCGAGTCGAGGATCTCGCGGGCTCCGATGAACTCGATACTGGCCACCTGGAACGCCTTTCGCCAAGCCGGGAAGGACTACGTCGCCTCAGACTATCGGCGGAGGGACGGCGAGGAGATCAGGCCGTCGGTGCGTCCCGGCGGAGTTTGCCGACTGTTCGGCCGGGCGGCGGGCTCAGCGGTCCTGAGGACGACGTCGGGCTCCGAGCCCGGCGGCGACGTTGACCCCGACGATTCCCGCCCAGGCGATGGCAACCCCGAGGAGGCCGGGTTCCACGCTGCTACTGATCGCCGTGATCGGGATCCCCGCACCGAGCGAGACGATGCCGAGCACGAACCGCTGGGTGCGCGAGTCCGTCTCCGCCTTGGCCTCGTGGTCGATCCGCTCCGCCTCCCGGCGCAGGTCGCCGGCCCGCATCAGGGCCAGCTGGTTGACGCGGTCCAGCAAGCCGGCCGCGATGGCCTCCTCGTACTCCATTCCCAGCTCACGACGAGCGGCGAGGGCCGCCTGCACGTCGCGCCGTGTCTCCTCGTCAGGGGTGGGCATATCGACACTCTAGAGCGCACGACCGACATGGTGGGATGGGTCGATGAGCCGGGCGGCCGAGGACGCGAACCGGCGGTTGCTGCGGGCGCGCGACGCCATGGATCGTGCGTACGCTGAACCGCTGGACATCGCCGCGCTGGCCCGCATCGCCTATCTCTCCGAGGCCCACTTCATCCGCCGCTTCCGGGCGGTGTTCGGCGAGACCCCGCACCGCTATCTGCAGCGCCGGCGGGTCGAGCGGGCGATGTTCCTGCTGCGGTCGACCGACCGCAGCGTCACCGACATCTGCCTGGAGACCGGCTTCACCAGCCTGGGCACC
>DASQVF010000166.1:0-2833 GCA_035640915.1 Propionibacteriaceae bacterium | reverse complement strand
CTCGTCGACCAGGACCACCATCAGCTTGACCTCGGGGTTGTTGGTGGTGATCGCGTTGGCGATCGCCTGCATCACCATCGTCTTGCCGGCCTTGGACGGCGAGACGATCAGGCCGCGCTGGCCCTTGCCGACCGGGGCGATCAGGTCGATGATCCGGCCGACCAGCTGGTTCGGCGTGGTCTCGAGCTTGAGCCGCTCCTGCGGGTAGAGCGGAGTGAGCTTGCCGAAGTCCGGCCGGTTGCGGCCCTGCTCCGGGTCGAGCCCGTTGACCGTCTCGAGGCGGACCAGCGGGTTGAACTTCTCCTTGCGCTCGCCCTCGCGCGGTGCGCGGAGCACCCCGGTCACCACGTCGCCCTTGCGCAGGCCGAACTTCTTGACCATGGACAGCGAGACGTACGCGTCCTCCGGCCCGGGCAGGTACCCGCTGGTCCGGACGAAGGCGTAGTTGTCCAGCACGTCGAGGATCCCGCGGACGGGCACCAGGACGTCGTCCTCGCTGACCACCGGCTCACTCTCGAACCGCTCGAGGTTGCCGCCGCCGCCGCGGTTGCGCCGGTTCTGGCGATCCCGGCTGCGGCGCCGGCGGCCACGACGGCCGCCGCCGTCGTCGTCCCAGTCCCGGGACTGCTGGCCGCCGGGCTGGTTCTGCTGCGGCTGTTGGCCCTGCTCGCGGTTGCCCTCACGGGCCTGGGTCTGCTCGCGAGCGGTATTCGAACGGGCGCCGTTGGCGTCCCGTCCGTTGTTGCGGCGGTCGCGGCGGTCGGTGTTGCGACCGTCCGTCCGCTCGCCATCGGTCTCCACAGTCCGCTCCGGGGCCCGCTCGGCCCGCGGCTCAGCGGTGGCGCCATCGCCGTTCGGCTCGGGCGTGGGCAGGGTGGGCTGGCCCTCGGTCTCGCGCGGCCGGCGCTGGAGATCGTCCAACGCGGCGGCGACGTCACCGTTCCGGGCGGGCGGGGCCTCGCTCGGGGCCCGGTTGCCGGACGAGCCGTTCTGTGCGGAGCGGATGGCATCGATCAGCTGGCTCTTGCGCATAGCGCCAGTGCCCTTGAGGCCGAGTGTGCTGGCCAGCTGCTTGAGCTCGGTCAGGACCATGCTGTCCAGGCCGGAACCACGACGCTTGCGGCCGGCGCCGGCCTCGCTCGGGGCGGCGCTCGTCACTTCGACGGTATCGGTCAACGTGTCTTCCTTACTACGACGGACACATTCCATTGGTCCGCGTGCTGATGCGGAGCTGTGCTCCGCGAATGGTTCGGTGATGCTGTGGTCGTGATGCGTTGCGACGACTGCGGTGAGCGGGTGGTGACGGGATGCTGGGCCCGCGTCGCGCCTCGACCGTGGCGCTTTCCTACGTCAGCGGCCGGGAGAGCCGGGGCTGGTGATCACTCGAACCAGCCGGCCTCCGCAGTCTGCTGACCGTGTCCGGCAAGTAAAAGGCTAGCACCCCCGCTCGATATTCCCGTAGTGGCCGATTCCCACGAGAGTCGCGCCGGGGCCGATCCCGCAGCGCCGCAACCCGAAGCCCGGAGCGGGGAACCCGGCCAGACCGGCGAGCTGGTCGCGGTGTCCGAGCACGAGCACCGTCGGGCCCGCTCCGCTGATCACGGCGGCGTAGCCCGCGGCCCGCAGCGCGGTGACCAGGGCGTAGGAGCGCGGCATGACCGGCTCCCGGTACTGCTGGTGCAGCCAGTCCCGAGTGGCGTCCCACAACCGGCCGGGGTCGTCGGCCAGAGCGTGCACCAGCAGGGCGGCGCGGCCCGAATTGGCGGCCGCGTCGGTGTGCGGCACCTCGTCGGGCAGCAGCGACCGGGCCCGCGCGGTCTCCACTCCAGCATCGGGGATCAGCACCGCGGTGCCGATCTCCGGGTGGAGGCGGCCCTGGGCCGCCTGCACTCCGTTCGGCCCCTCGTAGGCCAGGACCAGCCCGCCGTACGCCGCCGCGGCCACGTTGTCGGGGTGGCCCTCGATGGCCGTGGCGTGCCGCAGCACCCAGGCCCGGTCCACCTCGACCTCGGCCAGTCCCGCCGCCGCCACCAGGCCGGCGACCACCGCCGCCGAGGAGGACCCCAGGCCGCGACCATGCGGGATGGTGTTGTGGCCGGCCAGCCCCAGCCCGGGCACGGAGATCCCCAGGTCGGCCAGCCCGACCAGGACCGACCGGATGATCAGGTGGCTCTCGTCCCGCGGGATCCGGTCCGCGCCCTCGCCGGACACCTCGATCGCGAACCCCGACTCCCGGACCGTCAGGTCCACCTGCTCCCGCCAGTCGAGGGCGAGCCCCAGGCAGTCGAAGCCCGGGCCGAGGTTGGCGCTGGTCGCCGATACGGCGACAGTGACCGTACGGCCGACCTCGACTGCTCTGCCCACGTGGTCAGTCGACCAGGCCGCAGGCGGAGGCGATCGCCAACAGGTCGGCGGGCACCACCTCGGCCTGCACCGGGCCGGCATGGGCGAGCGCGGTGTCGATGTCCTTGAGCCCGTGGCCGGTCACCGTGACGACGATCTGCTGACCGGAGGCGAGCGCTCCGCGGTCCGCCTGCGCGATCAGCCCGGCCACCCCGGCGGCCGACGCCGGCTCGACGAAGATGCCTTCCCGCACGGCCAGGAACGACTGGGCGGCGAGGATCTCGGCATCGGTCACCGCCTCGATCAGGCCGCCCGACTCGTCCCGGGCCGCCAGCGCGAGCGTGCCGGAGGCGGGGTTGCCGACCCGGATAGCGGTGGCCACCGTGTCGGGGTCCAGCACCGGATGGCCGAGGACCAACGGTGCCGCACCGGCCGCCTGGAACCCCCACATCCGTGGGGTGCGGGTGGCGCGGCCGGCCTGCGCGTACTG
>DASQVF010000165.1:0-3881 GCA_035640915.1 Propionibacteriaceae bacterium | reverse complement strand
ACAGTGCACCAGCACCGGCCCGCCGAACTGCCGGGCCTGCTGCAGCGCCCGCTCCACAGCGGCGATGTCGTGTCCGTCGATCGGGCCGAGGTACTTCAGTCCCAGGTCGGCGAACATTCCCTGCGGCGCGAGCACGTCCTTCAGACCGATCTTGATCCCGTGCAGGACGTCGTACGCCGCGCTGCCGACCAGCGGAGCCCGGCTGACGCTGCGCTTGACGACGTCGAGAACCTGCTCGTACCGCGGGTTGGTGCGCAGTCCGCTCAGGTGGTTGGCCAGCCCGCCGACGGTCGGTGTGTAGGAACGACCGTTGTCGTTGATCACGATCACCAGCGGCAGGTCCTCGGCGGCGGCGATGTTGTTGAGCGCCTCCCAGGCCATGCCCCCGGTCAGCGAGCCGTCGCCGACGAAGGCGACCACCGTGCCGGGCCGGCCCTGCAGCCGCATGGCCTTGGCCAGGCCGTCGGCGTAGGACAAGGCGGTCGAGGCGTGCGAGTTGCCCACCCAGTCGTGCTCAGACTCCTCAGGGCTGGGGTAGCCCGACATCCCGTGCCGCTGCCGCAGGGTCGGGAACCGGTCCTGGCGGCCGGTCAGCATCTTGTGCACGTAGCTCTGGTGCCCGGTGTCGAAGATGATCGGGTCGTGGGGCGAGTCGAACACCCGGTGCAGCGCGATGCTCAGCTCCACCACACCGAGGTTGGGGCCGAGGTGGCCGCCGGTCTGGCAGACGTTGCTGATGAGGAAGGACCGGATCTCCGCGCTCAGCGCCACCAGCTGGTCGGACGTCAGTCCACGCAGGTCCTCCGGCCCGGAAATCGTGCGCAGAAGTCCAGAGCGCGGTGCAGCCGACATGGGCCGATAGTACGGCGGCGCACTGAGGGGGGCCGGAGAACTGTGGCCAACGCCACGCCGCGTCGGCGTCACATCGCGAGTGGGAAAGGGCCGCCGGACGGCTCCGCCACTGACGGCCGAGACGTTCCGGGCGCCGACCCGCGGCGCCCGGAACGGTTGGTCGAAACGACGGTCAGGGCCGCGTCGGCAGCACCCCAGCGAACCGCAGGAAGTCCTTCATGGTCAGGATCGGCCGGCCGTTCGGGAGCAGCACTCCCTTCTCCGGAACCCACGGCTCCAGGCCGACGTTCAGGTACGACGTCGGATCGTTGCGCAGCTGCCCGATCAGGGTGCCCGCGACGATCCGGCTGCCCAGCTCGCCGAGCGCGTTGCCCTGTGACTGGACCTCGGCCTCCTTCAGCACGTAGTACCACAGCGGCGTCTTCTGCAGGAACCCGCTGTCGGCCAGGTGCTGGTTCAGTTCCTCGGAGTTGCCGCTCTGGATCTCCGGTTCGGACAACGGCGCCAGCGAGAGCTGGGCTGCCACGGCCTGGCCGGTCGGCATCGAGAGCTGGTAGCCGCGGAGCAGGTTGCGCACGGCCAGGTGTTCCAGGATCTCCTTGATCCGCGGATCGGCCTCCTCCTCCTCGTTGGTCTGGTTGACCATCGTGCCCAGGGCATCGGCCAGCCGGGTGTCGACCTTGCGCGAGAAGTGGTCGGGGAACCGCGGATCATGCTCGACGAACCGCTCCCACTCGATCACCCAGTTGAAGGGCAGCACGTCGGTCTGGCCGAAGAAGCCACCGCCACCAGTGAAGGCGAACAGGAGGAAGAACGGTGCCGAAGCGGAGGGCCGGCCGAAGTTGCGGTTGTAGTCATACGCGCCGCGCACCATCGTGTGCCCGAACCGGAACGCCGCCACCGAGAACTCCAGTGGCATCCAGACCTCGCCGTTGCGAGGGTCGAACCGCCGGTCGGGATGGAGCAGCAGGTCGTCGACGACCCCGGGCAGAGCCACGGTGGTCAGATAGTCGTGTACGACGAGCCACTGGTAGTGCCAGGTGACGAGCTGCCGGGCGCGTTCGAACACGGCCCGATCGGTGTAGTAGGGCTCGTGCTTGCGCACCCAGTCCACCGTGCGGTTGTGGAACCTCAAAAAGGCCAGGTGCAGCTGCGCGACGATCAGGTTCTCGTCGTTACGGCTGTCGGCGATGTTGGCCTTGGTCGGGTCACCATCGACCCCGCGAGGCAGGTCCCGCTCCAGGTCGGAGTGCAGCGGGATACGGACGCCGCGAATGACCGGGTCCTGGCCGGGCTTGCCCTCCAGGGCGATGGTCCCCACCTTGAGCTTGATGCCGTCGTAGAGGTCCTTGGCGGCCGTCTCCGGGCCACCCGGGAGGGTGGGGCCGTCGCCGTAGACCGAGTCGAGGTCCAACGCCGGCTCGCGCTCGTTGGTGACCTTGGTGCCGACCACGACCGGGTCGACCGGAACGACCGGCTGGTCGGTCACGTTGCCGACCTCGTTGGGTCGGTCGGTGCGTGCCGTGATGTCGTGGTCGATGAACTGCCCCAGGTAGGTGTAGACGGCCGGAATGGTGGAGTTGCCGTCGCCACTCTGGAACGGGTCGGAGTCCCCGCGGCCGGGGCCCGGCTCGAGCATCAGCTTGCCGAGCTTCTGCAGGTCGGCCGACACCTTGGCCGGGTCGGTGGCGGGGAGGTGAGCCTCCGGGTCGCCGGTGATGGTGCTGAACAGGTAGTCGAACCGGGTCTTGACCTCCGCGACCTCGAGTTGGTCACCGCTGGTCGCAGCGACGTTCTCCGACGTGGCGGTGTGGCCGTGGCTGAGGTTCTGGAGAACCTTTCCGGCGGGAGCGTGGTGCAGCAAATCGGTCATGGGTGAATCCCCTCTGCTAGACCTGTGGCGGCATCCGGACAAATGCCATATCTGGTCTGAGGAGTCCCAAGCGTGGCTTCAGATACGTTCGGTCTCAGAGACGAGGGTGGAAGGTCGCGCCGCGGAGCGCCTCCTCGATCAGCCCGACCGCCCGTCGAGTCCGGGCCAGCCGGGCCGCCTGCTCCAGCCAGGCCTGGGTCGCCTCCTCGAGGACCCGCGGCTCGACGTAGTCCTGCAGCGCGGTCCGGGCCGCCGCCAGCCCGTCCTGCATCGCCCGGGTCTGGCCCTCGACGAAGTGGCTGGCGAACTGGGCCAGCACGACCGGATGGTTGCGCAGCACGACGTAGGCTCGGAAGTCAGCCGGGCAGCAGTCGAACAGGTACGCCACTGCATCGGCCTCCCAGTGCGGCGTCCCCGGTGGGCGCACCCGGTCAGGCCAACCCGGCGGAGCGTACGGCGTGGACATGTCGCCCATAATATCGAATGGGTGTTCTATTCAACAGTCCCCTACGCTGTCGCCGTGACCGACGTCGTATGCCAGATCGTCGCCGGCGAGCTGGATGCGGCAGTCGTCCTTCGGGACGAGGAGGTGATCGCCTTCCTGGACCACCGGCCGGTGTTCAAGGGCCACGTCCTGGTCTCCCCCGTCCGCCACGTCGACAACCTGCTCGACCTGCCGACCGAGCTGATGACGCCGCTGGTCGGCGCGGCGCAGCGCGTGGCCGCGGCTCTCACGGACGCGCTGGGCGCGCACGGCACCTTCGTCGCCGTGAACAACGTGGTCAGCCAGTCGGTGCCCCACCTGCACGTGCACGTCGTACCGCGGACCAAGGGTGACGGGCTGCGCGGGTTCTTCTGGCCCCGGACCAAGTACGCCGGGGGCGAGATGCACGCGTACGCCGCTCGAATCCGCGCTGCGTTGGACGGCTGACCCTGCTTGCTCACCCGCGATCTCGGCTTCGGGGCCTGAGGCGACCCCGGTCACGTCAGCGGACCAGGCGGAAGAAGGCGCGTACCTCGTCGACGAAGAGCTCCGGCTGCTCCCAGGCAGCGAAGTGGCCGCCGCGGTCCAGCTCGTTCCAGTGGCGGATGTCGACAAACCTCCTCGCCGCCCAGCGGCGAGACGGTCGTGGGTTCTCGTGGGCGAAGATCGACC
>DASQVF010000164.1:0-5037 GCA_035640915.1 Propionibacteriaceae bacterium | reverse complement strand
CGCCGCCGCCATCGCCGCGGTGCTCGCAATCACCCTGCTGCCGTTCTCGATTCTCGGGCCCTTCGTCGGGGTGGTGCTGGACCGGGTGGCCCGGCGGCAGGTGCTGGTGGTGGTCGACCTGCTGCGCGCCGGGCTCGCGGTCAGCCTGGCTGCGCTGGTCGCGACCGGCCTGCGAACCGGCGGCGTAGAGACGGTCTTCTACGGCGGCGTGCTGCTGGCGATGAGCCTGAACCGGTTCCTGCTCGCCGCCCTGTCCGCGTCGCTGCCGCACACCATCTCCGCCGAGGAGTACATGGTGGCCAACTCGGTGGTGCCCACCGTCGGCCCGGCGGGCGTGCTGATCGGCGCTGGGGTCGGCACCGCGCTGCGGCTGGTGATGGGGCGGGTCATGCCGGACTACTCGGCCAACGCCATCCTGTTCGTGGCTGCCGCGGCTGGCTACGTGCTGAGCGCGGGCCTCGCGCTGCGCATCCCGCGGAACCGGCTGGGTCCCGACGACATGGAGCCGACGCGGGCAAAGGCCGTCGTCGCCGGGTTGGTCGCCGCGTTGCAGCATCTCCGCGACCGACGGCCGGCCGGTCTCGGGCTGCTGACCATCGGCGGGCACCGGATCATCTACGGCATCGTCACCGTGGCGACGATCCTGGTCTACCGGAACTACTTCCACACTCTGGACCAGGTCGAGCCGGCGATCGCCGACCTCGGGCTGCTGGTGGTGATCACCGGAGCCGGCTTCGTCTTCGCCGCCGTCGTCACGCCGCCCGCCTCGGCCCGGCTCGGAATCCGGCGCTGGATGATGATCTGCCTGGTGGGCTCGGCGATCTTCCAGATCCTCCCGGGGGCGATCTACGCCAAGGTGCCACTGGGGATCGCGGCCTTTTTGCTCGGGCTGACCGCGCAGAACATCAAGATCTGCGTGGACACCCTGGTGCAGGCCCATGTGGCCGATGAGTTCAAGGGCCGGGTGTTCGTGCTCTACGACATGGTGTTCAACGTCGCGCTGGTGGCGGCCGCGGTCGTCGGCGCGCTGATCCTGCCGGTCAACGGGGTGTCGGTGCCGATTCTGGTGATCCTGGCCGTCGGCTACCTGCTGGTGGCGGCCCTGTTCGCGTACGCCAGCCGGGGTCTGGCCATGAACCGCGGCACCGAGTCGCTGGCCGCCGTGCCCGACCGCGCCGGCTGACCGTTTGCCGTGCCGGCGCCGGATGACGGCGTCCCTTAGCCGACTCCAACGTCACCGTTCGGGATCGGCCGTCCCTTGCCTGCATCCGATCCTCCGCGATAGACCGAATCGCAGCCGGTCTGGTATTCCTTCCACCGAGAGGATGATCATGGGACTTACGCGTCGCGAGCTGCTGCTGGGTGGGGCCAGCCTGGGAGCTGCCGCCACTCTGAGCGGGTGTGCCGGACTGACCCGGCCGGCCGGCGAGCAGAGCACCACCGGCACCGGCGGCGGACCGGCCACCCTGACCTTCGTCAACTGGTCCGGCGACGCCGAGAAGGCCGCATTCGACGCGTTGATCAAGGCGTTCTCCGCCGAGAATCCCGACATCACGATCAAGACCGACACCGTCCCGTACGACAGCATCCAGACCAACCTGGACTCGCGGTTCCAGTCCGGCAACCCGCCGGACCTGTTCCGGGTCTCCTACATCGACATCGGCCAGTACACCAGCCAGAACGTGCTGCTCGACGTCTCGGGCGCGTTCGACCAGGCCCGGATCGAGGAGTTCGAGCCCGGGCTGTGGCAGGCGATCGTCTACGACGGCAAGCCGTACGGCGTGCCGCACCAGATCGACACGACGGCCATCCTCTACCGCAAGGACGCCTTCGAGGCGGCCAAGATCACCAACATCCCGCAGTCGCTGGAGGAGGCCTGGACCTGGGAGGAGTTCGCCGACGCCTCCCGCAAGCTCCAGTCAGTGGTCAAAGGCAAGCAGACGCCGTTCATCTACGACTGGCAGAGTGCGGGCGCGTACCGCTGGCTGAGCTGGCTGTTCCAGGCCGGCGGCCGGCTGCTGGGCGAGGACCTCAAGGCGCCGGCGATCGACAGCGACCCCGGTCGCAAGGCGGTGGAGTTCACCCAGTCGTTCTTCACCGAGGGCTGGGTGGCCCGCAACACCTCTACCAAGAGCTCCACCTACCCCGACGGCGTCTTCATCGCCGGCTCAGTGGCCATGGCCTTCGCCGGGGACTTCCTGATCCCGGGCATCGAGACCGGAATCGCCAAGAACAAGTTCGAGTACGGGTCGATGCCGATGCCGCGCGACGTCGCCGCGGCCTCCGACCTCGGCGGCAACGCCATCGTGGCGGCCAAGGACGGCAAGAACACCGAGGCGGCAGCCAAGTTCCTGGCCTTCTGCGTGCAGGAGAACCAGCAGCGCACCTTCTGCGAGGCGACCGGCCAGCTGCCGACGCTGAAATCCCTCACGTCGGCCCAGCTGGACTTCCAGGTCCGACCGGACCTGATGGAGGTGTTCGTGCAGCAGGCCGGCACCATCGCGCCCGACCAGGTGGCGCAGGTGACCGTCCCGCAGTTCGGCAAGCTGAACGTCGCGCTGCGCGACGAGCTGGACCAGGCGTTCCTCCGCGGCCGCTCCGCGCCCGACACCATCACCGCGCTGTCCGCGGCGATCGAGCGGGCCGCCTCATGAGCAGCGCGGCGGTACGGCGGCGCGCCCGTGTGTCATTGGCGCGGCGCGGGAGGTCTGAGGGGGGCCGTCCCCCCTCGAGAGTGTCCGACTGGTGGTCGGTGCCATGACCGCGGCACCGGCGGTGGCCCCGCCGCCCGGCGCGACGGCACCACGGCGTACCGGGGGACGGCGGGACTGGGCGGGACCGGGCTTCGCGGCTCCCTCGGTGGGGCTGGCCGCGGTGTTCCTGCTGCTGCCGCTGGTCCTGGCCTTCGTCTACAGCTTCGCCGAGATCGCCCCGCTGAGCGGGCAGACCACCTGGATCGGGCTCGAGAACTACGTCGCGATGGTCACCGACCCGACCTTCTACCGGGCGGCGCTGAACACCGCGATCTTCATTCTCGCGACCGTCCCGGGCAGCATGGCGATCGGGCTGGCCTTCGCAGTGTTGATGAACTCGGTGCTGCCCGGACGGAAGGTCGTCCGCACCGTGATCTACCTGCCGCTGGTGATCTCGGGGGTGGCCGTCGGTCTGATCGGAACCTTCCTCTACAACGAGACGGTCGGGGTGTTCGACCAGATGCTGCAGGCGGTCGGTCTGCCCGCCGTGCCGTGGCAGTCGAACGGGCCGGCCGCGTTCGCGTCCGTGGTGCTGATCACGCTGTGGATCCGGGTCGGTTTCAACATGATCATCTACCTGGCCGGGCTGCAGGCGGTGCCGAACGAGCTGTACGAGGCCTCGCAGACCGAGGGGGCGACCGGCTGGCAGCGGTTCCGGCACATCACGCTGCCGCTGCTCGGCCCGTCGAGCTTCTTCCTGCTGATCATGAACGTGATCTACTCGTTCCAGGTCTTCGACACCATCTACGTGCTGACCAACGGCGGGCCCGGCTCGGCCACCGAGGTGCTGGGCACGTACGCGTACAAGACGGCCTTCGGCCCGGCCCGGGACCAGGGCTACGGCGCCGCCCTCGGCGTGGTGATCTTCCTGCTCACCCTGGCGTTCACGATCGTCCAGTGGCGGAACAGCCGGACCCGGGACGAGGTGGCCTGATGGCGGTCACGGCAGCGAGCGGGGCGCGGGTCGCGGCGCCGGCGAGGACGGTCTCGGCCGCCGGGCCGCAGCGGCGACGGCGGGGTCGGGCCGGCCTGGTGGTCCGGATCGTCCTGGCGGCGATCGTCGGGATCGTGATGGTGTTCCCGTTCTGGGTGATGGTGGTGACGGCGTTCTCGGGACAGTCGGTGTTCACCGGTCAGGTGGACCTGTGGCCGGACCGGCTCAGCCTCGACAACTTCACCCGGGTGTTCCGGGCGTGGCCGGTGCCGCTGTGGTTCGGCAACTCGGTGACGGTGTCGCTGATCACCACCTTCCTGACCGTGGTGATCAGCGTGCTGGCCGGCTTCGCGTTCGCCAAGCTGCGCTTCCCGGGGCGGAACGTGCTGTTCCTGGTGCTGCTCTCGACGATGATGATCCCGACCCAGGCGATCCTGGTGTCGCAGTTCCGGATCGTCGACAACCTCGGCCTGCTGGGCACCTTCTGGGCGGTGATCATCCCGGGAGCGGCGGCGACCTTCGGGATCTTCCTGGCCCGGCAGTTCATGCTCGCCATCCCGAACGAGCTGATCGAGGCGGCCCGGATCGACGGGGCGGGCACCGGGCGCATCTTCTGGAGCGTGGTGCTGCCGCTGAGCAAGCCGCTGCTGGCGGTACTCACCCTGCTCAGCCTGATGTACCAGTGGAACGACTTCCTCTGGCCACTGATCGTGCTCAAGGACCCGACGCTCTACACACTGCCGATCGGGCTGCAGTTCCTGAAGGGGCAGTACACCACCGACTACGGCGCCCTGATGGCGATGACGCTGATCTCGGTAGCGCCGCTGGTCATCCTGTTCCTGGCCTTCCAGCGGTTCTTCGTGCAGGGTCTGGCCACGACCGGCCTCAAGTGAGGAACACCGTGGACGATCTGGGTTGGACTACCAACCACGATCGTTCACGCTGACTGCTCGGCCCACCAGGCCAGCAGCACCTCGCGGGCGCGGTCCTCGCCCAGCGGGCCCTCCTCGATCCGGCGCTCCAGCAGGTACTGGTAGGCGCGTCCCACGTCGCGGCCCGGGGGGATGCCCAGGACGGACATGATCTGGTTGCCGTCCAGGTCCGGGCGCAGGGCGTCCAGCTCCTCCTGCTCGGCGAGCTGCTCGATCCGGTGCTCCAGGTCGTCGTACGCCGATCGCAGCGCCGCCGCCCGCGCCGCGTTCCGGGTCGTGCAGTCGGCCCGGGTCAGGATGTGCAGCCGCTCCAGCTGGTCGCCGGCGTCGCGGACGTAGCGGCGAACCGCGGAGTCGGTCCACTCGCCCTCCGCGCCGAGGTGGTCGCCGTAACCGTGGAACCGCAGGTGCAGGGCGA
>DASQVF010000163.1:0-2395 GCA_035640915.1 Propionibacteriaceae bacterium | reverse complement strand
TCCTCGCTGCGCCCCAACTTCGTCCGGATGGCCGACGTGGCCGAGAAGATGGTGGTCACCGCGGGCCAGACGCTGAACGACCGCAATATCCAGAACGCGCAGGAGCTGCGGGACCAAGACGAGGAGATGGACGAGCTGCGCCGCTCCCAGTTCCGGGTGCTGCTCAGCGACGACTGGTCCTACGGTGTCGAGGCTGCGGTCGACGTGGCCCTGCTCGGCCGCTACTACGAGCGGATCGCGGATCACGCTGCTTCGATGGGCCGCCGGATCATCTACGTCGTTACCGGTTCGTTCCCTGAGGCCGAGGTCTGGCCCCAGCCATAGCCACTCCTCGACAACGAAATCTCTTGCCGGGCATTGTCTTCGCCCCGGCGAGACGCGTATTGTTCATAGACCACGTACGCCGATGCCATGAAGTCGGTGCCCCCCGACTGGTCCCTGTCCTAACGCTTGTCCCCCGCGAGTCGTGTCAGGAGTGGACCTTTTGACCCAGACCTCACCTGCTCGAGCCGAGCAGAGCTACCGCCACGAGGCGTTCCTCTGGCATGACCGGACCGGCTTCACCGACAGCCTGGTGCCGTTCGTGACCGACGGCCTGGATGCCGGGGAACCGGTGATGGTGGCCGTGGTGCAGGAGCACGGAGAGTGGCTGCGCGAGGCGTTGGGGGCCAAGGCCGACCAGGTGCTGTTCTACGACATGGCCGAGCTCGGCCGCAACCCCGCCAAGATCATCCCCGCCTGGCAGAAGTTCCTGGACATCGAGGCCGGCGGCAACGGTCCGGCCCGTGGGGTGGGCGAGCCGATCTGGGCCGGTCGCGGCGCCGACGAGCTGATCGAGTGCCAGGTGCACGAGGCGCTGCTCAACGTGGCCGTCGACCCGACCATCCCCTTCTGGCTGGTCTGCCCCTACGACATGACCGAGCTGGAGCCGGCGGTGATCGACGAGGCGTATCGCAGCCACCCCGTCGTCATCGAGGCCGACGCCTACCGCGGCAGCACGTCCTACGCCGGCCGCGCCCACCTCGAGACGATGCTGGGCCAGGAGCTGCCCACCCTGGTGGGGGAGCCGACCACCATCCCGTTCTCCCGCGCCAACCTGGGCCGACTCCGCGCCTTCCTCAAGCTGGAGGGCCACGTCGCCGGCCTCGGGCTGCGGCAGGCGACCGACCTCGCCAGCGTCACCTCCGGCCTCGCAGCGGACAGCCTGGAGCGCGGCGCGACCAGCGGCACGATCCGGGTGTGGCGGCAGCCGCGGTCGGTGGTCTGCGAGGTGGTGGACGACACCCACCTGGACGACCCGCTGGCCGGCCGGCGCGCGCCGCTGGTGGACGGCGCGGACGCGCTCTGGGCCGCCAACCAGCTGTGCGACCTGGTCCAGCTGCGCACCACGCCGACGGGCACGACGATCCGGATCCACGCTTACCGGTGAGCCAGCTGCCGGCGGAGCCGTCGAAGCCCCGCCCTTCGACAAGGTCGGGGCGCATCGCGTGGTTGGCTGGCGACATGATGCGCCTGCTGGTTCTCGGCGGTACCGCCTGGCTCGGACGTGAGGTCGCGCGGACCGCGCGGGACCGCGGCGACACCGTGACCTGCCTGGCCCGCGGCCGCTCGGGAGCGCCGGACCCCGGCGTCGAGCTGGTCACCGCCGACCGGGACGCGCCGGGCGGCTACGACCGCGTACGCGAGCGGGAGTGGGATGCCGTGGTCGACGTCAGCCGGCAGCCCGGTCAGGTCCGCGGCGCGGTGGCGGCGCTGCGCGACCGGGCCGCGCACTACGTCTTCGTCTCCTCGATCAGCGTCTACGCCGACATCGCGGAGCCCGGGCAGGACGAGAGCAGCCCGCTCCTGCCGGCGCTCGACGGCGACGTGATGGAGTCGCCGGCCGACTACGGGCCGGCCAAGGTGACCTGTGAGCGGCACACCCGCCAGGGGTTCGGCCCGGAGCGCACCCTGGTCGCCCGGGCCGGGCTGATCGGCGGTCCAGGCGACTGGTCAGCCCGGACGACCTACTGGCCCTGGCGGTTCCACCGGGCCGCGCCGGACGGGGCCGTGCTGGTCCCCGACGCGCCGGACCTGCCGACGTCGGTCATCGATGCCCGCGACCTGGCCGCCTGGCTGGTCGAGGCGGCGCGGCAGCGCACGGCCGGCGTGTTGAACGCCTGCGGTCCGGTCCATCCGCTGGGCGACCACCTCGAGGCCGCCCGCAGGGTGGCCGGGCACACCGGTCCGGTCGTGCCGGTCGAGCCGTCCTGGCTGTCCGAGCAGCAGGTCCAGCCCTGGATGGGTGAGAGATCCCTGCCGCTCTGGCTCGACGATCCGGCATCGTTCGGGCTCAGCGCTCTGGACTGCCGGGCCGCGTACGCCGCCGGCCTGGCCCCCCGGCCGCTGGCGGAGA
>DASQVF010000162.1:0-7535 GCA_035640915.1 Propionibacteriaceae bacterium | reverse complement strand
GCTTGCGCGACCGACGACGTCAAGCCCGAGTGCGCCCTGGCGGTCGAGGTCGACGGCATCGAGGTGGCCATCGTGCACAGTGGTGGCGCCTACTACGCCATCGCCGACGAGTGCAGCCACGCCGCCATCCCGCTGTCCGAGGGCGACGTGGGGGACGGCGAGATCGAGTGCTACCTGCACGGCTCCCGTTTCGATCTGCGCACCGGCGAGCCCCTCGGGCTGCCCGCCACCGAGCCGGTCGCCGTCTATCCGTGCCAAGTTTCGGGCAACGACGTACTTGTCGACGTCTCGGCTCCTCTGAACCACAACTCCTAGAAAGCACCGATACATGTCATCCCTGGAAATCCGCGACCTGCACGTCTCGGTCGACACCGAGACCGGCGCCAAGGAGATCCTGCGCGGCGTCGACCTGGTGGTCCGCTCCGGTGAGGTGCACGCGATCATGGGGCCGAACGGCTCCGGCAAGTCGACGCTCGCGTACTCCATCGCCGGCCACCCGAAGTACCACATCACCTCCGGCGAGGTGACCCTCGACGGTCAGGACCTGCTGTCGCTGACCGTCGACGAGCGGGCCCGCGCGGGACTGTTCCTGGCCATGCAGTACCCGGTCGAGGTTCCGGGGGTGTCGGTGGCCAACTTCCTGCGGACCGCCAAGACCGCTCTCGACGGGGAGGCGCCCAAGCTGCGTACCTGGGTGAAGGACGTCAACACCGCCATGGAGCGGGTGAAGATGGACCCCGAGTTCGCCCAGCGCAGCGTCAACGAGGGCTTCTCCGGCGGTGAGAAGAAGCGGCACGAGATCGTGCAGCTGGAGCTGCTCAACCCGCGGTTCGCGGTGCTCGACGAGACCGACTCCGGGCTCGACATCGACGCCCTGCGGGTGGTTGCCGACGGGGTCAACCGGTTCTCGGCCCAGGGCGACCGCGGGGTGCTGCTGATCACCCACTACACCCGGATCCTGCGCTACATCACCCCGGACTTCGTGCATGTCTTCGTGGCCGGCCGGGTCGCCGAGCAGGGCGGCCGGGAGCTGGCCGACCAGCTGGAGGCCGAGGGCTACGACCGTTACGTCAAGGCGGGAGTCGCGTAACCCCATGACGACCCACGCGGAGTATCCGGCCACCGTCTCGGTGGCCGAGGTCGACGAGGTCGAGCCGGTCGCCGACGCGGTGCCGTTCGACGTCGACGCCATCCGCGCGGACTTCCCGATCCTGGAGCGCACCGTCGGCGACTCGCCACTGGTGTACCTGGACAGCGCGAACAGCTCGCAGAAGCCGCGCGTGGTGGTGGAGGCGATCGAGGATCACTACCTCAACCACAACGCCAACGTCGCCCGGGCCATGCATGTGCTGGGCGCGGAGGCGACCGAGGCGTTCGAGGGCGCCCGGGCCACCCTGGCGCAGTTCGTCGGGGCGGCGCGGTCGGAGGAGATCGTCTTCACCAAGAACGCCTCCGAGGCGCTCAACCTCTGCGCCCACTCGCTGGGGGCCGGCCTCCGTCCGGGCGACGAGATCGTCGTCTCGGTGATGGAGCACCACTCCAACCTGGTGCCGTGGCAGCTGCTCGCGGAGCGCACCGGCGCGGTGCTGCGCTGGTTCGACGTGACCGAGGAGGGCCGGCTGGACCTGGCCGGCGCGGCCGCCGAGGGGCTGGTCAACGAGCGGACCAGGATCGTCTCGGTGGCGTACGTGTCCAACGTGCTCGGCACGGTGAACCCGGTCCGCGAGATCGCCGCGATGGCCCACGCCGTCGGGGCGACGCTGGTGCTGGACGCCTCGCAGGCCGTGCCGCAGCTGCCGGTGGATGTGGCCAGCCTCGGCGCGGACCTGGTCGCCTTCACCGGGCACAAGATGGTCGGTCCGACCGGCATCGGGGTGCTCTGGGGCCGCTACGATCTGCTCGCCGAGCTGCCGCCGTTCCTGGGCGGCGGGGAGATGATCGAGATGGTCCGGATGACCGGGTCGACGTACGCGCCGCCGCCGCACCGGTTCGAGGCGGGCACCCCGCCGATCGCCCAGGCCGTCGGCCTGGCCACCGCCGCCCGCTACCTGGGTGAGATCGGTCTGGACCAGATCGCCGCGCACGAGCGGGAGATCACCGCGTACGCGCTGGAGGGGCTGCTCAGCCTGCCCGGCCTGCGCATCCTGGGGCCCACGGAGCCGGTCGACCGGGGCGGGGCCGTCGCCTTCACCCTCAGCGGGGCCGACGGTGACCCGATCCACCCGCACGACGTCAGCCAGCTGCTGGACTCCCGGGGGATCGCCGTCCGCGGCGGGCACCACTGCGCCCGGCCCCTGCACGAGCGGTTCGGAATACAGTCCTCCACCCGAGCGTCGTTCTACCTGTACACCACGCACGCCGAGATCGACGCGCTGGTGGACGGCCTGGACTACGTGACGCGGTTCTTCGGAGGACGACCATGAAGGTGGAGGATCTCTACCAGGAGATCATCCTCGACCACTACCGGGCCAAGCACCACAGCGGCCTGCGGGAGCCGTACGCGGCCGAGGTGCACCACGTGAACACCAGCTGCGGGGACGAGGTGCGGCTGCGCGTCGACCTGGACGGCGACGTGGTGCGGGACGTCTCCTACGAGGGCGTGGGCTGCTCGATCTCCCAGGCCTCGACCTCGGTGATGACCGATCTGGTGATCGGCCGGGACCTCCAGCACGGGCTGGACCTGCACGGCGAGTTCGTCACTCTGATGCAGGGCAAGGGCGAGATCGAGCCGGACGAAGAGCGGCTGGAGGACGGGATCGCCTTCGCCGGCGTCGCCCGCTTCCCGGCCCGGGTGAAGTGTGCGCTGCTGGGCTGGTCCGCGTTCAAGGATGCGGTGCTCCAGGCCGGGAGCGCCGAGAGGCAAGGAGAACGAGTATGACGCAGCGACCATCTGAGCTGGTTCGGGACGACCTGCCCGACGTGGGGCCGGACGGGCTGAGCACCAAGCCGACGCTGGCCGACATCGAGGAGGCGCTGAAGGACGTCGTCGACCCCGAGCTGGGCATCAACGTCGTCGACCTCGGCCTGATCTACGGGCTCCACCTGGAGGACGACGACTCGCTGACCATCGACATGACCCTGACCTCGGCCGCCTGCCCGCTGACCGACGTGATCGAGGACCAGACCGAGACCGCGCTGGAAGGCCTGGTCGACCGGTTCGTGATCAACTGGGTCTGGATGCCCCCGTGGGGCATGGAGAAGATCACCGACGACGGCCGCGACCAGCTGCGCGCTCTCGGGTTCAACGTCTAGCTGGTCTCCGCGCGTTGGGGTGGCGCGGCCGGAGGGCTAGGCAAACCTGCCCGTCGAGCCCGCCTGAGCGCTTGGCCCTGCCGCCGGTCGAGCTTCGAGCATCTTAGGTTTGCTACGCCCTCCCGCCGCCCCACCCCATCGCTCGTCGTCTTCCCCCGTCGGTCCCGTCCGCGCAGCCGCGGGTGGCGGCGGTGTCTGCTCCTGCTGGTCGCGGCCGCAGCGTGAACTGTTTCGCGTGGTCTGCCAAACGAAATCGTTCACCTTGATGGCGAGGGCGTGCTGCTGCGGGAGTAATCGACGCCGGTCGCGCGTTGAGGGCAGGTTGTCGTGAGCGAAGTGGGCGAAGCAGATGTTGGTGGCGAAGGACCTGGAGGTGAGGGCGGGGGCCCGGCTGTTGCTGGAGCGCGCCTCATTCCAGGTGGCGGCGGGGGACAAGATCGGGCTGGTGGGGCGGAACGGGGCCGGCAAGACGACGCTGACCAGGATCCTGGCCGGGGAGGGGCAGCCGGCCGCCGGCACCGTCGTGCGGACCGGTGAGGTCGGGTACCTGCCGCAGGATCCCCGGACCGGGGACCTCGACGTGCTGGCCAAGGACCGCATCCTCTCGGCGCGGGGGCTGGACTCGGTCGTCGAGCGGCTGCGGCGGGCCGAGCTGGCGATGGGCGACGACTCGGCCGAGGTGCGGGACAAGGCGATGTCCGCGTACGCCAGGGCAGAGGCCGAGCTGGCGGCCGCCGGCGGCTACGCGGCGGAGGCGGAGGCGGCCCGGATCGCCGGCAGTCTCGGGCTGCCGGAGCGGGTGCTGCACCAGCCCATCCGGACCCTGTCCGGCGGACAGCGGCGCCGGGTCGAGCTGGCCCGGATCCTGTTCTCGGGCGCGCAGACGATGCTGCTGGACGAGCCCACCAACCACCTGGACGCCGACTCGATCGGCTGGCTGCGCAGCTTCCTGTCCGCCCATCCCGGCGGCCTGCTGGTGATCAGCCACGACGTCGGCCTGCTCGAGGCCTGCGTCAACAAGGTGTTCCACCTGGACGCCAACCGCGCCGAGCTGGACATCTACGCGATGGGCTGGCGGCGCTACCTGCAGCAGCGGGAGACCGACGAGAAGCGGCGCCGGCGGGAGCGGCAGAACGCCGAGCGCAAGGCCGAGCAGCTGATGACCCAGGCCGACAAGATGCGGGCCAAGGCGACCAAGGCGACCGCGGCGCAGAACATGGCGCGGCGGGCGGAGAAGCTGCTGGCCGGGGTCGAGGCGGAGCGCGCCAATGACCGGGTGGCCAAGATCCGGTTCCCGGAGCCGGCCGCCTGCGGCAAGACGCCGCTGACCGCGGCCGACCTGAGCAAGAGCTACGGCTCGCTCGAGGTGTTCACCGGTGTCGACCTGGCCATCGACCGCGGCAGCCAGGTGGTCGTGCTCGGCCTGAACGGTGCGGGCAAGACCACCCTGTTGCGGATCCTGGCCGGGCTGGAGGAGTCCGACACCGGCACCGTCATTCCGGGCCACGGGCTGCGGCTCGGCTACTACGCCCAGGAGCACGAGACCCTGGACGTCGGCCGCTCCGTGCTGGCCAACATGAAGACCGCGGCCCCGGACCTGAACGACACCGACGTGCGCAAGGTGCTCGGCTCGTTCCTGTTCAGCGGCGACGACGTCGACAAGCCGGCCGGTGTGCTCTCCGGCGGCGAGAAGACCCGGCTGGCCCTGGCCATGCTGGTCGTCTCCAGCGCCAACGTGCTGCTGCTGGACGAGCCGACCAACAACCTCGACCCGGCGTCCCGGGCGGAGGTGCTGGCTGCGATCCGGCGCTACCGGGGCGCGGTCGTGCTGGTCACCCACGACGAGGGGGCGGTCGCCGCTCTCGACCCGGATCGGGTGCTGCTGCTGCCCGACGGCACCGAGGACCTGTGGAACCCGGAGTACGCCGAGCTGGTCGCCCTGGCCTGAAGATCAACCTCCTCGGCGCCAATCTCCGCCAACCTCTTGATCATCTCGCGGCGATGGGATGATCATTGAAGGCGTACGCGTCGCCGCACGGGTCAGCGGCGACCCCGAGACAGGGAGGACGCAGTGGCCAAGGCAGCAACCCTCGCGAAGGGGTCACGAATCAGCGGCGCGCAGCGGAACACGCTGGCGTCCCAGTACGCCAAGCGGTACTCGGGCGGGGAGAGCATCCGCAAGATCGCCGAGGACGCCGGCCGCTCTTACGGGTTCGTGCACAACGTGCTGAAGGAGTCCGGCGTCAGCCTGCGCGGACGCGGCGGGGCCACCCGCGGCGCGGCCAGGACCACGACCTCGCCGAGCACCGCCAAGAAGGCCGCGAGCCGGACCCCGGCGAAGAAGACCAGCAAGGCCACGACGACCAAGGCGACGACGGCCCGCAAGTCTCCGGCCAAGGAGGCGGCCAAGAAGGTGGCGACGACGGCCAAGACTGCGGCCAAGAAGGCCACCGGCAAGACGACGGCGAAGAAGACTCCGGCGAGGACCACCAAGAAGACGGCCACCAGGAGCTGATTCCACTCCCTCGGACCTCGGGCCCGGACGCCGCCGGCGTCCGGGCCCGCTGCTGTGCCGGAATAGCAGGCATGGCGTACGCGTTGGTCGTGCCGGAGAGGAGACGCCCATGTCGATGATGCGCGGAGGTGGCGGCTCCTTGATGCGCCGGATGTCGACCGACCCGGAGATCGCGTCCCACCGGCTCACCCGCGGCGTCGTTCGCCGCATCCTGGCGTTCGCCCGGCCCTACCGTGCCCTGATCACTGTCTTCGTCGGCCTGGTGGTGCTGTCCTCGGCCCTGGCCGTGACGCCGCCGCTGCTGTTCAAGCTGATCATCGACGACGGGGTGCTGGGCGGTAACCGTCCGCTGTTGATCTGGCTCAGCCTGACCGTCGCCGGTCTGGCGGTGCTCCAGGCGGTGATCGGTCTGGTGCAGCGCTGGTGCTCGTCCACGATCGGTGAGGGGCTGATCTTCGACCTGCGCACCCGGGTCTTCGACCATGTGCTGCGGATGCCGCTGGCCTTCTTCACCCGCACCCAGACCGGCAAGCTGGTCTCCCGGCTCAACTCTGATGTGATCGGCGCCCAGCAGGCGTTCACCTCGACCCTGTCCACCGTGCTGTCGAACGTCATCAGCCTGGTGCTGGTGCTGATCGCCATGCTGGTGCTCAGCTGGCAGCTCACCCTGGCCGCGCTGATCATGCTGCCCGTGTTCCTCATCCCGGCCAAGATCGTCGGGCGCAAGCTGGCCGACCTCACGCGCCGGCAGATGGAGCTGAACGGGGACATGTCGTCGATGATGACCGAGCGGTTCGGCGTCAGCGGCGCGTTGCTGGTCAAGCTCTTCGGCCGGCTGGACACCGAGCACGACCAGTTCGCCGATCGGGCCGGCGCGGTTCGCGACATCTCGGTCAGGATCGCCATGAACGGCCGCTTCTTCTTCACCGCGCTCGGGCTGGTTGCGTCGCTGGCCACCGCGCTGGTGTACGGCGTCGGTGGGTCACTGGCCATCGACGGAGTGCTCACCGTCGGCACGCTGACCGCGCTGGCCGGCCTGCTGACTCAGCTCTACGGCCCCCTCACCCAGCTCACCAACCTGCGGATCGATGTGATGAACGCACTGGTCAGCTTCGACCGGGTGTTCGAGGTGCTGGACCTGGAGCCGGCCATTTCGGACCGGGCGGACGCGCTCCCGGTGAGCGGGCCGCCGTCGGTCGCCTTCGACCACGTCAGCTTCACCTACCCGAGTGCGGCCGAGACCTCGCTGGCCAGCCTGGAGTCGATCGCGTCGCCGGACCAGCGGCCGAACACCGAGGTGCTGCACGACGTGTCGTTCGTCGCCCCGCCGGGGGCGACCGTTGCCCTGGTCGGTCGGTCCGGCGGCGGCAAGACGACGATGACCCACCTGATCGCCCGGCTCTACGACGCGAGCTCCGGCACGGTCTCGGTGGCCCGCACCGACGTACGCGATCTGCAGCTGGCGTCGCTGCGGGAGACGGTGGGCTACGTCACCCAGGACGCCCACATGTTCCACGACACCATCGCGGACAACCTGCGCTACGCCCGGCCCGACGTGACCGAGGAGCAGATGTGGCAGGTGCTGGAGGCGGCGCAGATCGCCGACCTGGTTCGCACCCTGCCCGACGGTCTGGCCACCGTGGTGGGGGAGCGCGGCTACCGGCTGTCCGGCGGCGAGCGGCAGCGGCTGGCGATCGCCCGGCTCCTGCTCAAGGCGCCGCGGATCGTGGTCCTCGACGAGGCCACGGCTCACCTGGACTCCGAGTCC
>DASQVF010000161.1:0-5809 GCA_035640915.1 Propionibacteriaceae bacterium | reverse complement strand
CGCGGCGCGGGCGCCGGGCATGCCCTGTAGCAGCTCACGAGCCTGGGCCGCGAGCTTGTGCTCGCAGAGCACCTCGTACTTGGTGGCCACCGTCTGGGTGATCGAGGTGAAGTCGCGCTGGCCCCGGCTCAGGGCGTACGCGGCCGCGCTGAACCCGATGCTCAGCACGATGCCGATGGCCAGCGCGACCAGCAGCAGCGCGAGAAAGCTCTCGGGCCGGATGAAGATCAGGATCACCAGGGCGACCAGCAGACCGGTGGAGATGCCGGACATGACGCCCTGGTTGATCACCGTGCCCCAGTTTCGGCGCCCGAGCACCCGCTCCACCGACTTCAGCTCGGTGCCCACGATCGCGAGGTTCTGCACCTCGAACTTCTGGTCGGCCAAGTAGTCGACGGCCTTCTGGGCGTCCGCATACGTGTTGAAGATCCCCACTGACTGGGGGAACTGCAACTCGAACAGCGAACTCGGCTGCTGCCGCGGGATGGCCATCTCGTCCTCCTGCCGTCAACGCCCCAATCTACTCCCGCCGGGTTGCGTGGCGCCGTCAACGCGGCGCGAAGACACAGAACTCGTTGCCCTCCGGATCGGCCAGGATGTGCCAGTGAATGTCGGCGTCGGGGCGGCGGAGCAGCCGGGCGCCGGCGGCGAGAAGTTCGTCGACGTCCCCGCGAACGTCCCAGTGCACCCGGTTCTTCACCGTCTTGGGCTCCGGGACCGCGCCGAACACCAGCTCGACCTCAGGCCCGAGGACGCCCTCCAGCCAGGAGAACTCTCCGTCTCCCGTGTCGGTTCCGTGCTGCACCGGCACCCCGAACCGGTCCGCCCACCAGGTCGCGATCGCCGTCGGGTCCGCGGAGTCCACGACCACCTCGTACAGCCGATAGTCGTGCAGGGTCTCCGGGTCCCGCACGAAGGCGCACAGCTCACCGCCTTCGGGATCGGCCAGCACCGTCCACCGCTGGCTGTCGTCGAGGACCGCGGCACCCAGGTCGGTCAGGTCGGAGACCGCCGCCACGTGCACGTCGAGGTGCACCCGGTTCTTGACCGTCTTCGGTTCGGGCACCCGGTTGAGCCAGAGCGTGTGCTCGGGGACCCCGTCGACAAGGCTCTCCGGACGGTCCGAGTCAGGGCGCAACCCCAGGGCCGGACCCCAGAACGCCGCCTGCCGGGCGACGTCGCTGACGTCCAGACAGAGGTCCTGGAACTCGATCACGACGCTGCGCACCGCAGCGGCTGCAGTTCACTTCGCTTCCGCGTGTTCCTCACCAGATCAGCATGGCACTACAGGGGGATAATCAGCGGCGTGGCGGCATCGGCGACCTCGGTCTTCATCTCCCGGATCCGGAACCTGCCGGTTCTCGACGATGCCGGGGACCAGGTGGGCAGGCTCCGCGACGTCGTCGTGCAGCGCCGCGCCGGTGGCCACGCGCCTCGAGTGAAGGGCCTTGTCGTGGAGCTGTTCGCCCGGCACCGGATCTTCATCCCGATGGCCCGGGTGCACAGCATCGATGCGATGCAGGTGGTGATCTCCGGTGTGGTCAACACCCGCCGGTTCGAGCGACGCGAGTCCGAGATGCTGGTGATCGACGACCTGTTCGACCTCACCGTGCACCGGATCGACCAGTCGGCCGCTGCCGTGGTCTTCGACGTCGCCATGCGGCCGGTGCGCTCCCACGACTGGGAGCTCTCGGAGGTGGCGCTGCGCGAAGTCGGGTCCCGGCGCACCTTGGGACGCCGCGGACACGTGATCATCGTCGACTGGTCGGCCATCACGGTGTTCAGCGGTGACCGCGGGCACCGCACCGAGCGGCTGCTGGCCCAGATGGAGGACATGCGCGCCGCGGACATCGCTCGTGAGCTGCACGACATGACTCCCGAGCGCCGAGCCGAGATCGCCTCCGCCCTCGATGACCACAAGCTGGCCGACGCGCTGGAGGAGCTGCCCGAGGACGAGCAGGTGCAGCTGATCTCCGAGCTGGACACCGAGCGGGCGGCCGACGTCCTCGAGGAGATGGACCCCGACGACGCCGCGGACCTGATCGCTGAGCTGGCCCCCGAGCTCGCCGAGCGACTGCTCGGCCGGATGGAGCCCGAGGAGGCCAAGGACGTGCGCCGGCTGCTGAACTACGCCGAGTTCACCGCCGGCGGCATGATGACGCCGGAACCGGTGATCCTGCCCCCCGACGCCACCGTGGCCGACGCACTGGCGCGGATCCGAGACTCCGACCTGACTCCGGCGTTGGCCTGCATGGTCTACGTCTGCCGGCCGCCGCTGGAGACCCCCACGGGCCGGTTCATGGGCGCGGTGCACTTCCAACGGCTGCTCCGCGAGCCTCCGTCCACCCTGGTCTCGGCGCTGGTCGACAGCGAGCTGGAGATCCTGACCGACGACGCCAACCTGCACGCCGTGAGCCGGTACTTCGCGACCTACAACCTGGTCAACGCACCGGTGGTGGACGCCAAGCAGCGGCTGATCGGCGCGGTCACCGTCGACGACGTCCTGGACCACGTGCTGCCGCAGGACTGGCGCGGACGGCAGCTGGACCTGCTGTCCAGCACCGAGCCCACGGCGGCTGCTCGTGGCTAGGGCCGAGCGAAGCCTCGAGCGGCTCAACACGCCGGGCCGCCGACGGCGCTCCAGCCTGCCCACGGTCAAGGTCGACCGGGATGCCTTCGGCAAGTTCGCCGAGGGCTTCGCGCGGTTCATGGGCACGGCCGGCTTCCTGGCCGGGATGACGGTGATCATCATCGTCTGGGTGCTGTGGAACGTGCCGCTCGGGCCGCCCCGGCCGCGCTTCGACGAGTACCCGTTCATCTTCCTGACCCTGGTGCTGTCGCTGCAGGCGTCCTACGCGGCTCCGCTGATCCTGCTGGCGCAGAACCGTCAGGAGGCACGGGACCGGGTCGGCATCGAGCAGGACCGGGAGCGGGCCGCTCAGGGCCGGGCGGACATGGACTTCCTGGCCCGAGAGATCGCCAGCCTGCGCATGTCAGTGGGCGAGCTGGCCACCCGGGACTACCTGCGGTCGGAGCTGCGTTCGGAGCTCAGCGCCCTCCTCGCCGAGCTCGAGGACGACTCCGACTCCCGGCGAGCCGGTGTGACGCAGAAGACGCCGGGTTCGACGGGATAGCCGCCTAGGCTGGGAGGATGCCCGACACCGTCACCGAACACCCGCTGGCGCCCCACATCCGCGCCGCGCTGCATGGTGTCAACGACCCGGAGATCCGCCGGCCGATCACCGACCTCGGCATGGTGGAGGCGATCGACGTCGACACCGACAGCCGGGTCCGCGTCGAGGTGCTGCTGACCGTTGCCGGCTGCCCGATGAAGGAGACCCTGCAGCGGGACGTGACCGCAGCCGTGTCCGCAGTACCCGGGGTGGCCGGCGTCGAGGTCGCTCTGGGGGTGATGAGCGACGAGCAGCGGTCCGCGCTGCGGGATCTGCTCAAGGGCGGGCAGCCGGAGCGGGAGATCCCGTTCGCCCAGCCCGGCTCGCTGACCACCGTCATCGCGGTGGCCTCGGGTAAGGGTGGCGTGGGCAAGTCCTCGGTGACGGTCAACCTCGCACTGGCGCTGGCTGCGCAGGGGCGTACGGTCGGGGTGCTCGACGCCGACATCTACGGCCATTCGATCCCGGCCATGCTCGGAGTCGCGGACAGCCGGCCCACGGCGGTCGAGGACATGATCATGCCTGTCCCCGCCCACGGGCTCAAGGTGATCTCGATCGGCATGCTGAAGCCGCGCCGCGACCAGGTGGTCGCCTGGCGCGGGCCGATTCTGGACCGGGCGCTCACCCAGATGCTCGCCGACGTGTACTGGGGCGACCTGGACTACCTGCTGCTCGACCTGCCTCCGGGCACCGGTGACGTGGCGATCTCGCTCGGCCAGAAGCTGCCGAGCGCCGAGGTGCTGGTGGTCACCACGCCACAGTCCGCCGCGGCCGAGGTGGCCGAGCGCGCCGGGACCATGGCCTCCATGCTCAACCAGCGGGTCGTCGGTGTCGTGGAGAACATGTCCTACCTCGAGCTGACCTGCCCGCACTGCGGTGAGCCGCATCGGGAGGAGATCTTCGGCTCCGGTGGCGGATCCGACGTGGCCAGGACGCTCGGCGCCCGGCTCGGCTACCCGGTGCCGCTGCTGGCCCAGATACCGCTGGACACCCGGCTCCGCGCCTCGGGCGACGCCGGCACTCCGCTGGTCAGCACGGATCCGGACCAGCCCGCCGCTCGCGTCCTCACCGACCTGGCGGCCACGCTGGCCCGCCGTGGCCGCAGCCTGCTCGGCCGCCAGCTGGGGCTGACCCCAGTGGGCCGCTGACCCCTTCCTCCCTTGGCGGGGCCTCCCCTGGCGGGGCCAGGGCTAGGTCGCCTCGGCGTCGTACGGGGTGAGGATGCGGCTAGACCCGTTGCCGGAGGCGACCTCCGTCGGACCGCCCGGACTGACGTCCTTCGCCGTCGCCCCGTTGACCGAGGCGGTGACGTCCTTGGTCGAGGAGTTCACCGTACGTCCGACGTCGGTGATCTCGGACTTCACGTCGGCGATGATCGGTTCGACGTCGTCCAGCAGGTGCTTCTGCACGAAGGTCCGGGGGTTGAGGTCCCGCAGGTCGACGTTCTCGAACTCCGGACCCAGCTCCTTGCTCAGCTGCTCCTGGGCCGAGGACGCCATGGTCCGGACGTAGCGGATCAGCCGGGCCGCCTTTCGCGCCAGGTCCGGCAACCGCTCCGGGCCGAACAGGATGATGGCCAGCACGATGAGCAGCACGAACTCGGGGGCATTGATGTCCAGCAGCAGCGGCGTCATCCGCGTCAGCCCTCCCTGCTGCCGAGCGTCACCGTGGCCCGTGCCCTGGCGTTCCCCCGCTCGTACTCCAGGACTACCTTCTCACCCGGCCGTCGGGTACGGATCTCGACGATCAGCTCCTCGGTCCGGTCCACTCGCCGATCGTCGATCTTGGTGACCAGGTCCCCCTCACGTAGCCCGGCCCGGCTCGCCGGGCCGCTCTCGTCCACCGAGCTGAGCACCAGGCCGCCGCTGACCTCACGCAGGTTGGCCCCGATCACCGGGTACGTCGCCTTGCCGTCGGCGATCAGCAGGTCCGCGATGGTCTTGGCCTGGTTGACCGGGATGGCGAAGCCGACCCCGATGTTGCCGGTCTGCTGATCGCTGCTGCCGCGGGTCAGGATGGCCGAGTTGATCCCGATCACCCGAGCCTCGCCGTCCACCAGTGGCCCGCCGGAGCTGCCGGGGTTGATCGCCGCGTCGGTCTGGATGCCGTTGATGAAGGCGAACGGCGAGTCGGCGTTGCCGTCGGCCTGCACCACCACGGGCCGCTCGATCGCCGACACGATGCCCTGGCTGACCGAGTCCGGCAGTCCGAGCGGCGCACCGAGGGCCAGCACCGGTTCACCGATCCGGATCGCGTCGGAGTCCCCGATCGTCAGCGGGCGGAGGTAACCGGCCGGCTTGACCTTGATCACCGCCAGGTCGTACGACGGGCTCCTGCCGACCAGGGTGGCCGTCTGGCTCCGACCGTCGGAAAAGTCCACCCGGAGGGTCCCACCGTCGGCCGCGCCGGAGATGACGTGGTTGTTGGTCAGGATGTGCCCCTTGGCGTCCATCACGAAACCGGAGCCGGTCGAGCGTCCGACCTGGATCGTCACCGTACCCGGCAGGGCTCGCGCCGCCACAGCGACGGTGTCCATGGGGCCCGCGGGCGCTGCGTTCGGGCTCGCCGGCGCGGGCGACGAGCCGCCCGGCGTGGCGGCGGCCGCGCTCGGCGCCGCGCCGGCCACGTTCGCGCTG
>DASQVF010000160.1:0-8749 GCA_035640915.1 Propionibacteriaceae bacterium | reverse complement strand
CACGGCCGCGGACATGCAACGGCTGGGGGAGCGGTTGGCCGGCCTGTTGCGCCCGGGCGACGTGGTGATCGCCACCGGCGACCTGGGGGCCGGCAAGACCACCCTGACCCAGGGGATCGGCCGCGGCCTGGGGACCACCGGCCGGGTGATTTCGCCCACCTTCGTGCTGTCCCGCATCCACGCCTCCACCACCGGCCGGCCCCGGCTGGTGCACGTCGACGCCTACCGGCTGGGCGGTCCGGCCGAGCTCGACGACCTCGACCTCGACGCGACCGTGGCCGACTCGGTGACGGTGGTGGAGTGGGGCCGCGGGGTGGCCGAGGGCCTGGCGGCCGACCGGCTCGAGGTCGACATCTGGCGGTCGCCGCACGCAGGAGGCCACCGCTCCGACAGCGAGCGGGTCGTCACCGTCCGTCCGGTCGGGTCCCGCTGGCCCGCGGACTCGCTCACCACCCTGGTCGAGCCGGACCATGACTGACCGGTTGGTCCTCGCCCTGGACACCGCGACGGTGGTCAACGTCGGGCTGGCCCGCGGATCGCAGGTGCTGGCGGTGGCCACCGTCGCCGACCGGATGGCCCACGCCGAGCAGCTGATGCCGCTGGTCGCCGACACCCTGGCCCGCGCCGGCGTACGCGTTGCCGACCTGGACCAGGTCGTGGTCGGCCTCGGACCCGGCCCCTTCACCGGTCTGCGGGTCGGGGTCGTCACGGCGCAGATCCTGGCCACCGTGGCCGGGGTCCCGCTGCACGGCGTCTGCAGCCTCGACGTGCTGGCCGCTGAGTACGCCGCCGCCGGCCCGGCCGGGGAGTTCGTCGTCGCCACTGACGCCCGCCGCCGCGAGGTCTACTGGGCCGGCTACGCCGCCGCCGGCTCCCGGCTCTCCGGTCCGGCAGTGGACCGCCCGGACGCCGTACCGCAGCTGCCGGCCATCGGTCCGGCCGGCGAGCTCTACGCCGACCAGCTGGCCGTGGTGCCCGGGCCCCGCCGCCTCGATCCCGGGGTGATGGCGGTGAAGGGACCGGCCCTGCCGGACGCCGGAGGAGAACCGCTCTACCTGCGCCGGCCGGACGCCACCGAGCCGAGCCGGCCCAAGTCGGTGCTGCGTGCCCGCTGAGGTCAACGTGCTGCCCGCCCGTCGGGGGGACCTGGACGCGATCATGGCCCTGGAACGGTCCGGCTTCCCGGAGGCGGAGCGGTGGAGCGAGCGCAGCTGGCTGGGCGAGCTGGTCGCCGACAACCGCCGGGTGCTGATCGCCCGGACCCACCAGACGTTGGGGGTGATCACCTGGAGCGTCACCGGTGAGCTGGCCGAGCTGCTCCGGCTGGTGGTCGCCCCGGCGCACCGCCGCATCGGCATCGGCACCCGGCTGGTCGAAGCCGGGGTGGAGGCGGTCCGGTTGGCCGGCGCGCGGGCCGCGATGCTGGAGGTCGGCTACACCAACGAGCCGGCGATCGCGCTCTATCAGCGGCTCGGCTTCGAGCAGCTGCGGGCGCGCCAGGACTACTACGGACCCGGCCGTCACGCCCTGATCCTGAAGCGGTACGACCTGTGAGCGGCCCGCTGATCCTCGGGATCGAGTCCTCCTGCGACGAGACCGGGGTGGGCATCGTCCGCGGTCACGAGCTGCTGGCCAATGAGGTGGCCTCCAGCGTGGCGTTGCACGCCCGGTACGGCGGGGTGGTGCCCGAGGTGGCCAGCCGGGCCCACCTGGAGGCCATGGTGCCGACCCTGCAGCGGGCCTGCGCGACCGCAGACGTGGACCTCGCCGAGGTCGACGGCATCGCCGTCACCGCCGGACCCGGCCTGATGGGCGCGCTGGTCGTCGGCCTGGCCGCCGCCAAGGCGCTGGCGTACGCCCTGGACAAGCCGCTCTACGGAGTGAACCACCTGGCCGGCCACGTGGCCGTCGACCTGCTGGAGCACGGCCCGCTGCCCGATCGCTGCGTCGCGCTGCTGGTCTCCGGCGGGCACACCTCGCTACTCGCCGTGGACGGGATCACCGACGGGATCACCGAGCTGGGCTCGACCATCGACGACGCCGCCGGCGAGGCGTACGACAAGGTGGCCCGGCTGCTCGGGCTGCCCTACCCGGGCGGCCCGGAGATCGACCGGGCCGCCACCGGGGACCCGCGGCACGTGGACTTCCCGCGCGGCCTGACCTCGCGTCGGGACCTGGAGCGGCACCGGTTCGACTTCTCCTTCTCCGGCCTGAAGACCGCGGTGGCCCGCTACGTCGAGACCGAGCAGCGGACCGGCCGGCCCGTGTCGGTGCCGGACGTCGCCGCGAGCTTCCAGGAGGCGGTCTGCGACGTGCTCAGCGCCAAGGCCCTGGATGCCTGTGCCGCCACCGGGGCCGACTCCCTGCTGATCGGCGGCGGCGTGGCCGCGAACCGGCGGCTGCGGGCCCTGCTGGCCGAGCGGGCGACGGAGCGGGGGATCGCCCTGCGGACGCCCCGGCCCGGCCTGTGCACCGACAACGGCGCCATGATCGCCGTGCTCGGCGCCGAGGTCGTCACCGCCGGCGGGCGGCCGTCGCCGCTCGACATCGGCGCCGACTCCTCGCTGCCGGTCGAGACTGTGCTCGTGTGAGTGCACCGGCGCCGCTGCCGTTCGGCCTCACCGAGCAGGCGCTGGCCGCGGCGATGGCGGAGCCCGACCCCGACTCGCTGGCGGCGGCGACCCGGCTGCGCCGACTGGCCGAGCCCGAGGTGGCGGCCGCCGCGCTGCAGCAGGCCGCGTTGCGACGACGGGCGGCGGCCAAGTTCGGGGCCGCCGCGACGACCATGTTCTTCACCCGGGACGGGCTGGAGCAGGCCACCCGGCCGGCGGTGGCCGACCGGCACGCACAGCGGTTCGTCGCCGCGGGCGTACGCCGGGTGGTCGACCTGGGCTGTGGCATCGGCGCGGACGCACTGGCCTTCGTCCGGGCCGGCCTGGAGGTCGTCGCGGTGGAGCGTGACCCGGACACCGCCGCCGTGGCCGCGGCCAACCTGGCCGGCCGGGCCGAGGTGATCTCCGCCGACGTGGAGCAGGTGGCGGCGGACCTGCTCACCCCGGGCGTCGGCGCGTTCTGCGACCCGGCCCGGCGGAACGAGCGCGGCCGAGTCTGGCGGGTGACTGACTTCTCCCCGAGCTGGTCGCTGGTCACCGGCCTGCTGGACGGCCGGCGTACGGCTGGGGTCAAGCTCGGCCCGGCCCTGCCGTACGACCTCATCCCGGTCGACGCGGAGGCCGAGTGGGTCACCCACTCCGGCGACACCGTGGAAGTCACCCTGTGGGCCGGACCGGGTTCGGTGCCCGGGCGTCGGTCGGCCCTGGTCCACGCCGGCGACGACTGGCACCGGTTGGTCACCGATCGGGAGACGGCCCCGCTGCCGGTGCGAGAGGTCGGCTCCTTCCTGTTCGAGCCGGTGGGTGCGGTGCTGCGGTCCGGCGGCCTCGCCCAGCTCGGCCACACCCTCGGCGCCGGTCTGCTCGACCCGCACTTGGCCTACCTCACCGGAGACGTCGGCGTCGCCACCCCCTTCGCCACCGGGTACGCCGTCCGCGAGCGACTGCCGTTCGACCGGCGGGCCCTGCGGCGCTGGCTGGCCCAGCACCAGGTCGGCCGGCTGGAGATCAAGCAGCGAGGAACCACCGTCGACCCCGCCAAGCTCCGCCGGGAGCTGCGCCCGGAGGGTCCGAACGCGGCCACCTTTGTCGTGTCTCGAACTCCCGGCGGCACCGTCGCGCTGGTGGCCGACCGACTCCAAGGACCGGACAGCTAGCCGCGCTGGCACTCACAACAGGCGAGTGCTAATGTCGGATTAGCACTCTCACCCGGAGTGTGCCAGCCTTGGCTGGCCGGCCGGAGTGGCACCGCGACGACACTCCGACCACCCAGACATCCGCACATAGACACCTGTGAAAGGGGTTTGACGTGTCAGTCACGATCAAGCCGCTCGAGGATCGCATCCTCGTCGAGCCGCTCGAAGCCGAGCAGACCACGGCCTCCGGCCTGGTCATCCCCGACACCGCCAAGGAGAAGCCGCAGGAGGGCAAGGTGCTCGCCACCGGTCCGGGCCGTGTCGACGACAACGGCAACCGCGTGCCGCTCGACGTCGCCGAGGGTGACGTCGTGATCTTCAGCAAGTACGGCGGCACCGAGGTCAAGTACGACGGCAAGGAGCTCCTGCTGCTCAACGCCCGCGACATCCTCGCCGTCGTCACGAAGTAAGGGGTTCATACACCTATGCCAAAGATCCTTCAGTTCGACGAGGAGGCGCGGCGCTCCCTGGAGCGCGGTGTCGACACCCTCGCCAACACCGTGAAGGTCACCCTGGGCCCGAAGGGGCGCTACGTCGTTCTCGACAAGAAGTGGGGCGCCCCGACGATCACCAATGACGGGGTGACCGTCGCCCGGGACGTCGAGCTCGACGACCCGTACGAGAACCTTGGCGCGCAGCTGGCCAAGGAGGTCGCCACCAAGACCAACGACGTGGCCGGTGACGGCACCACCACCGCGACCGTGCTGGCGCAGGCGCTGGTGCACGAGGGCCTTCGGGCCGTGGCCGCCGGGGCCAGCCCGATCGGCCTGAAGCGGGGCATCGACGCCGCGGTGGCCGCGGTGGAGGAGCGCCTGCGGGAGAACGCCCGCGAGGTCGAGACCACCGATGACATGGCGCACGTGGCCACCATCTCCGCGCGCGACGAGGAGATCGGTGGGCTGATCGCCGAGGCCTTCGACAAGGTCGGCAAGGACGGCGTGATCACCGTCGACGAGTCGCAGACCTTCGGCACCGAGCTCGAGTTCACCGAGGGCATGCAGTTCGACAAGGGCTACCTGTCGCCCTACTTCGTCACCGACGCGGAGCGGATGGAGGCGGTCCTGGACGACCCCTACATCCTGATCAACTCCGGCAAGATCTCCTCGATGACCGACCTGCTCCCGCTGCTGGAGAAGGTCATCGGCGCTTCCGGCACCCTGTTCGTGGTGGCCGAGGACGTCGACGGCGAGGCGCTGTCCACCCTGGTCGTCAACAAGATCCGGGGCACCTTCACCTCGGTCGCGGTCAAGGCTCCGGCCTTCGGCGACCGGCGTAAGGCCATGCTGGAGGACATCGCCATCCTGGCCGGTGGCAAGGTCGTGGCGCCTGAGGTCGGGCTCAAGCTCGACCAGGTCGGCCTCGACGTGCTCGGCCGGGCCCGCCGGGTCGTGGTGACCAAGGACAACACCACCATCGTCGACGGCGCGGGCGCGGCCGACGAGGTCAAGGCCCGGGTCACCCAGCTGCAGGCCGAGATCGAGCGGACCGACTCCGACTGGGATCGGGAGAAGCTGCAGGAGCGGGTGGCCAAGCTGGCCGGCGGCGTCTGCGTGATCAAGGTCGGCGCGGCCACCGAGGTGGAGCTCAAGGAGAAGAAGCACCGCATCGAGGACGCCGTGTCCGCGACCCGGGCTGCGATCGAGGAGGGCATCGTCGCCGGCGGCGGCTCGGCCCTGATCCACGCGGCCGAGGCGCTGAAGGACGACCTCGGCCTGTCCGGGGACGAGCGGAGCGGCGTCGGAATCGTCCGCCGCTCCCTGGTCGAGCCGGCGCGCTGGATCGCCGAGAACGGCGGCGAGCAGGGCTACGTGGTCACCGCCAAGGTGGCGGAGCTGGAGCCGGGCAACGGCTACAACGCCGCGACGGGTGAGTACGGCGACCTGATCGGCGCCGGCGTGATCGACCCGGTGAAGGTGACGCGCTCCGCGCTGGCCAACGCCGCCTCGATCGCCTCGCTGCTGCTCACCACCGAGACCCTGGTGGTGGAGAAGCCGGAGGAGGAGACGCCGGCACCGGCCGGACACGGTCACGCGCACTGACCGGCCGCAACCTCTCCTAGCACGACAGACGGGACCCTTCCACCACGGAAGGGTCCCGTTCTGCGTCCTGGCCGACGGCACCGGGCGGGGCGCGGATCGGGGCAGGCCGGCGGGCTACCATATGGGCCATCACTCCGTCGCGAAAGGGTCGCCGTGCTGCCGTCCGATGATCTCAGTGCCGCCGGCGTGCCGGCGCCCTTCGAGCGGCTCGGGCTGACCTTCGACGACGTGCTGCTGCAGCCGGCGGAGAGCGACATCGTTCCGTCGGAGGTGACCACCTCCTCCCGGGTGTCGAAGCGGATCGACGTCCAGGTCCCGCTGATCTCCTCGCCGATGGACACCGTGACCGAATCCCGGATGGCGGTGGCCATCGCCCGACAGGGCGGGCTGGGCATCATCCACCGCAACCTGTCCATCGAGGATCAGGCGCACCAGGTGGACGTCGTCAAGCGCTCCGAGGCCGGGATGATCGACCAGCCGATCACCATCTCGCCCGAGGCGACGCTCGGCGAGGCGGATGCGATGTGTGCGCGCTTCCACATCTCCGGCGTCCCGGTTGTCGACAGCCAGATGAAGCTGGTCGGCATCATCACCAACCGGGACATGCGGTTCGAGCCGGACCCGTCCCGGCTGGTCGGCGAGGTGATGACCAAGATGCCGTTGGTCACCGGTCGCGTCGGGATCAGCGGGAACGACGCGATGGCGCTGCTGGCGGCGCACAAGATCGAGAAGCTACCGCTGGTGGACGAGCAGGACCGGCTGCGGGGCCTGATCACGCTGAAGGACTTCGTCAAGTCCGACCAGTACCCAGATGCGACCAAGGACGACCAGGGCCGCTTGCGGGTCGGAGCGGCCGTCGGGTTCTTCGGCGACTCCTGGAAGCGGGCCATGGCGCTGGTCGAGGAGGGCGTCGACCTGCTGGTGGTGGACACCGCGCACGGGCACTCCCAGGGCCTGCTGGAGATGGTGTCCCGGCTCAAGGCCGAGCCGGCCGCTGCGCACGTCGACGTCGTGGGCGGCAACGTGGCCACGTACGCCGGCGCCAAGGCCCTGGTCGACGCGGGCGCCGACGGCGTCCGGGTCGGCGTGGGGCCGGGTTCGATCTGCACCACCCGGGTGGTGGCCGGCGTCGGCGTTCCCCAGGTGACGGCGATCCACAACGCCTCCCGGGCGTGCCGGCCGGCCGGGGTGCCGCTGATCGGTGACGGCGGCCTGCAGTACTCCGGAGACATCGCCAAGGCACTGGTGGCCGGGGCCGACACGGTGATGCTCGGCTCGCTGCTGGCCGGCTGCGAGGAGAGCCCGGGTCAGCTGATCTTCGTCAACGGCAAGCAGTTCAAGGTCTACCGCGGCATGGGATCTCTGGGGGCGATGGCCAGCCGCGGCCGCAGCGCGTCGTACTCCAAGGACCGTTACTTCCAGGGCGACGTGAGCTCCGACGCCCAGCTGATCGCCGAGGGAATCGAGGGCCAGGTGCCCTTCCGCGGGCCGTTGGCGGCGGTGGCGTACCAACTGGTCGGGGGGTTGCGGCAGTCGATGTTCTACACCGGAGCCTCGAACATCCCCGAGCTCCAGGAGCGCGGCTCGTTCGTCCGGATCACCTCGGCGGGACTGCGCGAGTCGCATCCGCACGACATCCAGATGACCGTGGAAGCGCCCAACTACTCGGGCTGACGACAGGCTGCGCCTGTCGCAAGGCGGCCGGCGTTCCCAGATTGAGGGTGACCCCATGTTCGAAGTAGGCCGTAGCAAACGGGCCGAGCAGGCGTTCGCGTTCGACGACGTCACGATCGTTCCGTCCCGGCGCACCCGCGGTGAGGAGGAGGTGTCGCTGTCCTGGCGGATCGACGCGTACACCTTCCAGTTCCCGCTGATCGCCGGGCCCATGGACTCGGTGATGTCGCCCGCCACCGCGATCCTGGTCGGCCAGCTCGGCGGCCTGGGCGTGCTCAACCTGGAGGGCCTGTGGACCCGTTACGACGATCCTGAGCCGCTGCTGGAGGAGATCATCGGGGTTGAGGACCCGATGCAGGCGACCCGGGTGATGCAGGCGATCTACGCCGAACCGATCAAGCCGGAGCTGATCGGCAAGCGGGTGGCCGAGATCCGCGAGGCCGGGGTACCGGCCGCCGGGTCGCTGTCGCCGCAGAACACGCAGGCCTACGCCCAGGCCGTGGTCGACGCCGGGGTTGACTTCTTCGTCATCCGCGGCACCACCGTCTCGGCGGAGCACGTGTCCGCGGACCTGACCCCGCTCAACCTCAAGCAGTTCATCTACGACCTCGACGTCCCGGTGATCGTCGGCGGCTGTGCGACCTACCAGGCGGCCCTGCACCTGATGCGGACCGGCGCGGCCGGGGTGTTGGTCGGCTTCGGCGGCGGGCCGGCATACACCACCAAGTCGGTGCTCGGGGTGGCGGTGCCCATGGCCTCCGCGGTCTCCGACGTGGCCGCCGCCCGGCGGGACTACCTGGACGAGTCGGGTGGCCGCTACGTCCACGTGATCGCCGACGGGTCGGTACTGATGTCGGGGGACATTGCCAAGGCTATTGCGTGTGGCGCCGACGCGGTGATGGTCGGCTATCCGCTGGCCAAGGCCGAGGAGGCGCCCGGCCGCGGCTTCCACTGGGGCCCCGAGGCCTGGCACGCCAGGCTGCCCCGCGGCGAGCGGATGCAGGTCGACACCGTCGGCTCCCTGGAGCAGATCCTGCTGGGCCCCTCCACCGTGCCCGACGGCACCATGAACCTGGTCGGCGCCCTCCGGAAGGCCATGGCGACCACCGGCTACACCGAGGTCAAGGAGTTCCAGCGGGTCGAGATCGTCGTCGGCTAACCCCGGAGGTTTCAGGTTCCCCGGCACTTGGCCCGCCCGAAGTACCCGGAAGCCTGAAGACTGCGGCTA
>DASQVF010000159.1:0-4103 GCA_035640915.1 Propionibacteriaceae bacterium | reverse complement strand
GTCGACGACGGATGTGGCGACCATGCTGGGCCGCAAGCCATCATCGCTCTCCCCCGCCCGGGACGCGCTGCTAAAGAAGGGCCTGGTGTACTCCGCCGAGCGCGGCACCCTCGCCTTCACCGTCCCCCACTTCGGCCGCTGGCTGCGCTCCTCGCTCACTTAGCGGCTCGGCCCGGACATCCTCCTCGCGGGCCCTGCGACCCCGGCGCCCGGAGTCGCAACCATCCGCGCTCGCAGGCTCGCGCTCCCGCCAGGCCCATCCACGCTCCTCGGGTCGCCAGGGAGCAGCATCCGCTCGTCACCGGTCCCGGTTCAGCTGGGTGGGTGCGTCCGCAACCAGCGGCCGAAGTGCGGCACGGTGAAGGCCAGGGTGCCGCGCTCGGCGGAGTACACCAGGCCCTTCTTCATCAGGGCGTCCCGGGCGGGGGAGAGGGAGGCCGGTTTGCGGCCCAGCGCCGCCGCCACGTCGGTGGTCGACACCGCGGCGTCCGGGGCCAGCTCGCTGGTCAGCCCGGCCATGGCCCGCAGGTAGTCCCGCTCCGCCGGCGTGGCCCGCTCGTAGCGGGAGCCGAAGAACCCGACGGCCAGCTCCGCCTCGGCCTCAGGTGCGGCCACGGCGACATCGGCGGCGGTGATCGGGGAGCCGGGCGCATGGTCCCAGGCCGCCTTGCCGTACGCCTGGACGAAGTAGGGGTACCCGCCCGACGTCGTGCCCATGGCCGACAGCGCGTCCTCGGACCAGGTCGCGCCCTCCCGCTCGGCGGGGGCCAGCAGCGCCCGCTCCACGCCGGCCGGGTCGAGACGGTCTATCCGCACGTAGCGGAAGAGCCGCTCCGAGTAGGACTTCGAGGCCGACAGCACGCTGGGCAGGTGCGGCAGGCCGGCGCCGACCAGCATCATCGGCTTGCCGGTCTGGGACAGCTCGTGGCAGGCCGCGCACAGCGCCGAGACGTCCTCCGGGGTCAGATCCTGCATCTCGTCGAGAAACACCGCCACCCCGACCGACACCTCGGTGGCCAGGTCGGCCACATCGCTGAGCAGCTCCAGCAGGTCGATCTCCATGTCGCCGGAGTCGGCGCGGCCGACGGCGGGCATGCCGTCGATGGCCGGCGTCCAGCGGTCGACCAGCTTTCCGCCGCGCGGATTGGTGCGCAGTCCGAAGGCCTTCAGCACCGACAGCACCTCGGCCACCCGGTCCGGCGCCCGGTGCCGGACTGACAGCTCCCGTACGGCGGCGTGCAGGGCGCTGGTCAGTGGGCGACGCAGGCTGGTGTCCGGCCGCGCCTCCACCTTCCCGGTGCCCCACAGCCGGTCCATCGCCTGCGACCGCAAAGCGTTCAGCAGCACCGTCTTGCCGACCCCGCGCAGCCCAGTCAGCACCAGACTGCGCTCCGGCCGCCCCCGCTCGACCCGCTCCAGGGCCACGTCGAAGGCCCTCAGCTCCGCGTCCCGTCCGGCCAGCTCGGGTGGGCGCTGACCGGCGCCCGGGGCGTACGGGTTCCGGACCGGGTCCACGTCTCGGACCGTATCAACCCATCTAGCGCTGACCTTAGATTTCGTTAGACAACGCTCGACGTGTCGTCGTGGCGGTGGTCGGCGAGATCGGGCCATCGCGGTCGACGGGTCAGACGACGCCGACGGCCTCCCCGTGGAAGACGCCGAGCTGCTCGCAGGCGGCATTCAGGGTTCGCTGCACCGCCAGCGTGTCGTCGAGAGGCATGACGGCGCTCTCGGTCCGTCCGGCCTGGACGCCCTGGGTGACCTCGATCAGTTCATGCGAGTAGCCCGTGCCCAGCGGCGGCTGCTCGATCGTCTCGGAGTCCCGCCCGGTGGGGTGCAGCACGATGCGCTTGGGGTGGTGGAACCGAGGCGGCACCTCGATCCAGCCCTCGGTGCCGAATATCCGTGCCGCACCCGGGGTCGGGTTGCGTAGCGAGATCAGGATCGATGCCGACCGGCCGTCGGGATACCCGAGCAGGACCCCCGCCTCCCAGTCCACCCCGGTGGGCGTCAGCGAGCCGACTACGTCGATCGTGTCCTGCTCACCCAGGAAGTAGTGCGCGAACGACACCGGATACACCCCGAGGTCGAGCATCGCGCCTCCACCCTGGGCCGGGTCGAACAGTCGGTGGGTCGGTTCGTAGGGCCGGTCGACCCCGAGGTCGGCCTGCAGCTGGCGGACCTCGCCGATCGCCCCCTGGTCGACCAGCCGCCGAGCGGCCACGATTGCCGGCTGGAAGCGGGTCCACATCGCCTCCATCACGAACACCCCGCGCTCGCGGGCGGCGGCGATGACCTCCTCGGCCCCGGCCACGGTCGCGGTGAAGGACTTCTCCACCAGCAGGGCTTTGCCGGCCTGGATCGCGGCGAGCGCGACCTCGTGGTGCTGCGGGTGCGGCGTGGCGATGTAGAGGACGTCGACCTCGTCGTCGGCGATGATCTCGGCGTACGAGCCGTACGCCCGGGCGATGCCGAACCGTTCCGCGAAGTCCTGAGCCCGCTCGGCCGACCGGCTGGCCACCGCGACCACCGTCGCCCCGGGGACGTGGCCGAAGTCGGGCATCACCGAGGCCGCGATGTTGCCCGGGCCGACGATGCCCCAGCGGACCTCCGGGCCGGTCAGCGAGCCGATCCCTTCACCTTGACCAGCGCGATGGTCAGTGCGATCGGCACGACGAAGATCTTCCAGTCGGCGTAGAAGGTGAAGTAGATGATCACACACGCGGTCCAGGCGACGCCCGTCGCGACGCCGAGCGCGGCCAGCCACTTCGGGTCGATGCGCGCCTGCACCTGACGTTGGGCCTTGGCCTCCTGCAGCAGCTCGGCAGCCCGCCGGCGCTCCTGCTCCTCGAGGCTCTCCAGCTCATCCGGCCGGCCGGGGTTGGGGCCGGGGAGATCCTCGAACAGCTGCTCGATCTCCTCGGTTGTCCTGGCCTGGAGGACGATGCTCAGCCGGTCGTTGAACTCCGTCTGGGTCAGCCGGCCGTCGGTCAGGTGCTCACTGAGCAGTTCGACTGCCCGGTTCCGCTCTTCGTCCCCGATCCGAAGGGGCCTGAACTCCGCCACTGGCCCAGTATTCACCCACCCTTGCCCGTGGCTGGACAATCGGGTCGCGTCAAGGCTCCCGCAACTACAGTGAGGTGGCCGAGGAAGAGGGGTCGAGGAGAGCGTGCAGCGGGAGACGGCGTGGGCCGGGTAGTCCAGAAGTACGGTGGGTCGTCGGTAGCCGACGCGCACAGCATCAAGCGGGTGGCCAAGCGGATCGTCGCCACCAAGGCCCAGGGCCACGACGTCGTCGTCGTCATCTCGGCGATGGGGGACACCACCGACGAGCTGATGGACCTGGCGCTTCAGGTCTCGCCGCTACCGCCGCCGCGGGAGCTGGACATGCTGCTGACCGCCGGCGAGCGGATGAGCGCCGCGCTGCTGGCCATGGCCATCCACGACCAGGGGATGCACGCCCGCTCCCTGACCGGGTCCCAGGCCGGCATCATCACCACCGGCACGCACGGCAACGCCCGCATCATCGACATCACTCCGGGCCGGATCACCAAGGCGCTGGACCAGGACGACATCGTGATCGTCGCCGGCTTCCAGGGCGTCGCCCAGGACTCCAAGGACGTCACCACCCTCGGCCGCGGAGCCTCCGACACCACCGCCGTCGCCCTGGCCGCCTCGCTCGGCGCCGACTACTGCGAGATCTACACCGATGTCGACGGGGTCTTCACCGCCGATCCCCGGATCGTGCCCAGCGCCCGACGGATCCCGGCCATCAGCTACGAGGAGATGCTGGAGATGGCCGCCTGCGGCGCCAAGATCCTGCATCTGCGGTGCGTGGAGTATGCGCGGCGCGAGAACGTCCGCGTCCACGTGCGCTCGTCGTTCTCCGACCGCGACGGCACCTGGGTACATGAACTGGAGGAAGGAAGCGCGATGGAACAGGCGATCATCTCCGGCGTCGCCCACGACCGCAGCGAGGCCAAGATCACCATCGTCGGCGTGCCCGACCGGGTGGGGGAGGCGGCCCGGATCTTCACCGCGGTCGCCGAGACCGAGATCAACATCGACATGATCGTGCAGAACGTGTCGGCGGTGGAGACCTC
>DASQVF010000158.1:0-3000 GCA_035640915.1 Propionibacteriaceae bacterium | reverse complement strand
ACCCACTGGACGCGCCCATCACCGAGGAGTTCCGGGTCGGCACCATGACCATCGCCTGGGACCCGACGATCGACCGGATCGTGATCGAGCTGTTCTCCAACGTCGACAGCGATGCCGAGGAGGCCGAGCCCGATCCGGTGAGTGCGGCGGCCGCCGACGACCCCGAGGCGGACACGATCAACGCCGACGAGGTGTTCGTGGTCAAGATCACCGCCTCGTACGCGCGGGACTTCGTCGCCCGGGCCCAGGCCCTGGTTGCCGCGGGCCGGCCGCCCTGCCCGTTCTGCCTGCAGCCGCTCGACCCGAGCGGACACATCTGCCCGCGGGCCAACGGCTACCGCCGCGCCCTCTTCCGCTGACTAGTGCTCCATCCCGCGCTGACCGCGCCGATCACCGACGGCGAGCTGACGGTCACGGGTCGGCTGCTCCAGGCGTCGAACGCAACCTTCCTGGCCGAGCTGACCGGCCCCTGTGGGCCGATCGAGTGCGTCTACAAGCCGGTCGAGGGAGAGCGACCGCTGTGGGACTTTCCGCAGCGCACCCTGGGCTACCGCGAGGTCGCCGCGTACGAGGTCTCCCGGATCGGTGGTTTCGACTGCGTGCCGGTCACGGTGTTCGCCGACGGCCCGCTCGGGCCCGGGTCCCTGCAAGCCTGGGTGGACGCGGACGAGGAGGCGACCGGGCAGCTGGTCAACCTGGTGCCGAGTGCGCAGGTGCCGGCCGAGGGCTGGTTCCCCTGCGTGCAGGGGCTGGACGCCGACGACCAGCCGGTCACGGTGATCCACGCCGATACTCCCGACCTGAAGCTGCTGGCCGTGTTCGACGTGCTGGTGAACAACGCCGACCGCAAGGGCGGTCACATCCTGGGCAGCGGAGGGCGGGTGTTCGGGGTCGACCACGGGGTGACCTTCCACACCGACCACAAGCTGCGCACGCTGCTGTGGGGCTGGGCCGGCGCCGCACTGGACGAGCGTGAGTTGACCGCCGTACGCCGGGCCCGGGACGAGGCCCCCGACCGGCTCTCGGAGCTGATCAACGACCAGGAGGTGGCGGCCTTCGTCCGGCGGGCCGACCTGCTGCTCAGTCGGAAGCGGCTGCCGCGGCCGCGCGGCGAGTGGCCGTCGATCCCCTGGCCGCCGTTCTGATCTACCCGTCCGGGCCGCCCGGATAAGGTGACGGCCATGCAGGCCTGGAGTGCACACCCGGTTCCACCGTTGGCTGGTCCGGGGGCCCGGCTCCCGATCCAGGCCTTCGACACCCGGCAGCAGCAGCTCCTGCCGGTCGGCCCGACATCCGGCCGGGCCCGGATGTACGTCTGCGGGATCACTCCCTACGACGCGACGCACATCGGGCATGCCAACACCTACGTGGCCTTCGACCTGCTGAACCGGATCTGGCGGGACGCCGGGCTCGAGGTCGACTACGTGCAGAACGTCACCGACGTCGACGACCCGCTGCTCGAGCGGGCCCGGGCCACCAAGACGGACTGGCAGCGACTGGCCGAGCAGCAGACGCAGCTGTACCGGGAGGACATGGCGGCGCTCAATGTGCTGCCGCCCACCGCCCTGGTCGGGGCGGTCGAGACCATTCCGCGGATCGTGGCGCTGATCGAGCGGCTGCAGGACCGCGGTGCGGTGTATCCGGTGGACGACCCGCAGTTCCCGGACCTTTACTTCGCCCAGGACAGCGACCCCGGCTTCGGCTCCCTCGCCCAGCTGTCCGAGCCCGAGGCGCTCGAGCTCTTCGGCGAGCGGGGTGGCGACCCCGACCGGTCGGGGAAGAAGGCGGCGCTGGACTGTCTGGTCTGGCGGCTGGCCCGGCAGGACGAGCCGTCCTGGCCGTCGATGTTCGGCGCGGGACGGCCGGGGTGGCACGTCGAGTGCGCGGCGATCGCACTGGATCTGCTCGGACCAGACTTCGACGTGCAGGGCGGCGGCAGCGACCTGGTCTTCCCGCACCACGAGATGACTGCCAGCCACGCTCGGGTGGCGACAGAGTGCGACTTCGCTCAGGTGTACCTGCACAGCGGCATGGTCGCGCTCGACGGGGAGAAGATGTCGAAGTCCCGCGGCAACCTGGTCTTCGTGTCCCGGCTCCGGCAGTCCGGCGTGGACCCGATGGCAATCCGGCTCGCGCTGCTGGCGCACCACTACCGGGACGACTGGGAGTGGACCGACGAGGGTTTGGTTGCGGCGCAGGACCGGCTGAGCCGATGGCGGGAGGCCGCCCACCAGAACACCGGGGTCAACGCGGCGGAGGTCGTGACCCAGATGCGTGCCGCCCTCGCGCTGGACCTGGACGCTCCGACCGCCCTGGCCGCGGTGGACGCCTGGGCCGGTGCCTCGACCGCCATGGACACCGACGACACCGAGGCGCCCGGGCTGGTCCGCCGGGCCTGTGACGCCCTCCTCGGCGTCACCCTCTGACGCAACCACCGAGATCACCGATGGTGTGGCGCCGGAGCAGTTCGAGGACTGGCTCGACCGAATGACGTAAGCAGCACGGGCGCCGGATCTCGGGGCACTGACCGGAGGGGAAGTCAATGCCGGACTCGACAACACAGAGGCGACTTCTGACCGCGATCGCGATGAGCCGCCGCTGGTATGAGATGGTCTTCGCGCTGCAGCGGAGGAGATTCCGCTGCGCGGACGGGATTTGGGTGGCTCTGGATGAGCCACCACGCTTCCATTCCGCTGTGATGACCCTGCGGCCGTCGCTCGATCCCGATGCCGTGGCTGATGCGGCTGTTGCCCGCCCAACGGAGCACTCGGTCGCGGATACGTTCGCCGACGTTCCGCTCGACACGCGTGGTTACCAGCTGCTCTTCGAGGCAACGTGGGTCTACGCGGCCGTGCCCGCTCGTCCAACGGCGCAGCCGCCGAACTGGTCGGTTATCGCCACCGTTGCGGAGCTGGACGCCTGGAGCGTCGCTCACGACTACGTCGATGTGTTGACACCCGACGTCCTTGCCCTGCCGGAGGTCACGGTCCTGGCCCGCCA
>DASQVF010000157.1:0-2757 GCA_035640915.1 Propionibacteriaceae bacterium | reverse complement strand
GGCGGCATCGAAGGCGTCGACGTGGTCCAGGTCCCAGCACACCGGAGGACCGAGGACGCCGTGCCGCCACTGCTCGAACGCGGTCGTCCGCGCCTCCTCCAGCGTGTCGGCGTAGCTCAGGTGCACCTGGCAGATCAGCGGGCCGGCCCCACCGGCCGAGTGGTAGGCGTCGATCATCTGCCGGAGGTGGTCGGCCGGCTGGGTGATGGTGGCCAGCCCGTCGGCCCAGCTGCCGGCCCATTCCGCGGTCTCCACGCTGACCGCGGTGGCGATCAGCTTGGGCGGGATCTCCGGCCGGGTCCAGATCCGGGCCCGGTCCACGGTGACCAGCCCGTCGTGGCTGACCTCCTCCCCGGCCAGCAGGGCCCGGATGACCTCGACACACTCCCCGAGCCGGGCGTTGCGCTGCTCCTTGCGCGGCCAGCGCTCCCCAGTGATGTGCTCGTTGGAGTTCTCCCCGCTGCCCAGGGCCACCCAGAAGCGCCCCTCGAACATCGCGCTCAGGCTGGCCACCGCCTGGGCGATGATCGCCGGGTGGTAGCGCTGCCCGGGCGCGTTGACCACCCCGAACGGCAGCTCCGTCGCCTGCATTGCCGCGCCCAGCCACGACCAGGCGAACCCGGAGTGGCCCTGGCCGGACGTCCACGGGCTGAAGTGGTCGGAGCACATGGCCGCGGTGAAGCCGACCTGCTCGGCGACGCGTACGGCGTCCAGCAGGACCGCGGGATGGATCTGTTCGTGCGAGGCGTGGAAACCGATCACGGGCATGTCCCATCCCTATCAGGGCGGGTAGTTCGGCAACTAGAAAGGGGAACTATGGAGATCAACGCCGGCTCCGTGCTGTGGTCGGCTCCCGAGTCCGACCGGGCCGGCCGGCCGACCCTGATCCTGCTGCACGGTCACCGGATGGACGAGCGGGTCGGCTTCGAGCTGCGCCACCACCTCCCCTCCGAGCTGGTCTTCGCCTCCGTCCGGGCTCCGCGGGAGGCCCGCGGCGGCGGTTACGCCTGGTTCCCGATGGACAGCTCGTTCAGCCTCGAGGCCATCGACCACTCGGCCGCGGCGGTGTTGAGCTGGCTGGGCTCGGTCGAGCTCGACGGTCCGGTGGGCGTCCTCGGCTTCTCCCAGGGCGTGGCCACGGCGTTCCAGATGGTGCGGCGAGAGCCGGCGCGGTTCGCGTACGCGGTCAACCTGTCCGGCGGAGTGGTCCCGTTGCCGGGCCGCGGCGACGCGGAGCTGGCGGCCCGCCGGCTGCCGGTGTTCTGGGGTCGGGGCGACCGGGACCGGGTGATCCCGGCACTGCTGGTCGAGTCCACCCGGTGGTGGTTGCGGCAGCACACCGACCTCACTGAGCGGGTCTACCCGGGCCTGTCGCACAACGTGTCGGCGGCCGAGCTGGCGGATCTGGCCGCCTTCGTACAGAAGCAGATCTGAGGCGCCGACGAGGAGGAGGATGCCGGCATGCGCACCTGGCTTCGTGATCACGGCCTGCTGGTGGCCAACCTGGTCCTGTTCGCGGTGTTCATCGGCGGGATGGCCGTTACCGGCGTCCGGGTCTACAACGACGAGCAGGCCGAGCACGGCGGCGAGACAGTGTCGTTCCTCGGCTACCTGGCGACCGGCGACTTCGTCGAGGCGACCTTCGAGAACTGGGAGAGCGAGTTCCTGCAGATGGGCATGTACGTCGTGCTCACCATCTTCTTGTTCCAGCGCGGGTCGTCGGAGTCGAAGGCGATCGACGAGCCGGCGCCGCAGGACGAGGATCCCCGGGAGCACATCAACGACCCGAAGGCCCCGTGGCCGGTGCGACGTGGCGGCTGGGTTCTGAGGGCGTACGAGAACAGCCTGGCCGTGCTGTTCTTCCTGCTGTTCCTCGGCTCCTGGTTGCTGCACGCCGCCGGGGGCGCCCGGGCGTACAGCGAGGAGCAGGTGCAGCACGGCGGCGAGCCGGTGACCACCTTGCAGTACATCGGCACCTCGCAGTTCTGGTTCGAGTCGTTCCAGAACTGGCAGAGCGAGTTCCTGGCCGTGGCGGCCATCGTGGGTGCTTCGGTCTACCTGCGCCAGAAGGGCTCACCCGAGTCGAAGCCGGTGGCCGAGCCGCACGTGGACACCGGGGCCTGATTGTTGCGCCCTGAGCTCGTCGAAGGGCGCGGCCCTCCCGACCCTCCAGGTGAGCATCTGAGCGGGCATGGGGAAGGCTAGAGCCATGAGCACCGACCAGTACACGCTGAGCGACCCCACCAAGCTCTACGCCGACATCGACACCAGGCAGCAGACCCATCCCAGCCCGGGGCTGGACGCCAAGCTCGACGACAAGGCGGACCTGGGCGAGACGACCTATCGCGGCAGCGGCCGGCTGGAGGGACGCCGGGCGCTGATCACCGGCGGCGACTCGGGCATCGGCGCCGCGACGGCGATCGCCTTCGCCCGGGAAGGCGCCGACGTGGCCATCTCCTACCTCGAATCGGAGGAGACGGACGCGCGCCGGATCATCCAGCTGGTCAACGAGGCCGGCCGCAAGGGACTGCCGCTGCCGGGTGACCTGACCGACCCGACCTACTGCCGCAACCTCGTCGCGCAGGCGGTCGAGGGACTCGGCGGGCTGGACATTTTGGTGAACAACGGGGCCGAGCAGACCCACATCGACGACCTGGCCGACCTGACCGACGAGCAGTTCGACATGACGCTGAAGACGAACGTGTACGCGATGTTCTGGATCACCAAGGCCGCGCTGCCGCACCTGAAGCCGGGCTC
>DASQVF010000156.1:0-11159 GCA_035640915.1 Propionibacteriaceae bacterium | reverse complement strand
CCGTCCCGAACGTCCGCCACCCGCAATCCCTCGAACAGTTTCACGATCTCGTCGCTCATGCCTCTTGCCTCTCTCTCCGTGTTGGGTTGTCGTTGTCTGCTGCTTCACGCCGTCGAACGCAGCCGCTGTCACCGGGCCCAGCCGATACCAGCGCTCGGCGGTGCCGCCAGTGATCTGGCTCAGGTCGGCGGCCTGCGCGCCGGCCCCGACCAGGGCGGCGGTCAGGTCGGCCCAGGCCTGCGCGTACGTCGCTCGCAGCAGCACCACCGGCCAGTTGCTGGCCAGCATCAGCCGACCAGGGCCGAAGCTGTCCAGCACATGGGCGACGTAGGGCCGGAGCACCTCCGGCTGCCACCGGGACCAGGCGGTGAGTGCGTCGACCCCCACCGAGACCTTGCACGCCACTCCAGGGCAGCGGGCCAGCTCGGCGACCTGGTCGGCCCAGGGCTGCCAGGCTCCGGAGTCCAGCGGCGGCCGGGACAGGTGGTCGACGACCAGGCGCAGCTCGGGCACCGTTTCGGCCAGCCGGGCCACCGCGGCCACCTGCTCGGCGGTGATCGGCACCACGTCCCAGACCAGCCCCTCCCGGGCCAGGTCGCCGAACAGGTCGAGGACGGCGGGGTCGGCGAGCCAGGCCAACGGGTCCCGGCCGATCAGGGTCCGCACTCCGCACCACGCAGTGGTGTCGGCGCGCTGCCACTCGGCGCGGGCAGCCTCCGGATCGGACAGCGGCAACCAGCCGACCACTCCGGCGACGGTGCCCGCCGCGCGGGCGTAGTCCCGAAGCCGGTCGTTCTCCGCCGGCTCGTCGACCGACTGCATCAACACGGTGGCGTCCACGCCGCAGACCGAGAGCTCGGGCGCGAGGTCCGCGGGGCCGTAGTCCCGCTCGATGGCCCGGTGGGCGGGAGTCCGCCACGCGGACTGGTCCGCCTCCCCGAAGCGCCAGTAGTGCTGGTGGGCGTCGATGACCGGCACCGTCGCGGAAGGACCGGGCTCGGCCGGACCGCCCGCTGCGGTGTTCGTTGTCACCGTCCCGCCCACACCGGTCGGCGGTGCTCCAGGAAGGCGGTCACACCTTCGCGGAAATCGGCGCTGCCGTAGCAGCGCTCCAGCAGGTCGGCGTCATCCACGGCCGCCGTGGTGGCGGCCAACCGCCGGTCCATCTCCTTCAGCGTGGCCAGGGTCAGCGGCGCCCCGGTCGAGACGGCCCGGACCAGGTCGGCCACCCCGGCCTCGAGCTCCTCGGCCGGCCAGACGGCGTACACCAGACCAGCCGCGACGGCGTCGTCGGCATCGATCAGCCGGGCGGTCAACAGCGCGGCCATGGTGCGGGCGGCGCCGAGGCGCTGCTGCAGTCGGGCGAGAACCGCGGCCGGGATGCAGTTCCCCAGCGTCCGCGCGATCGGCACGCCGAACCGGGCCCGGGGGGTCGCCACCAGGATGTCGCACACTGCGGCGATGGCCAGTCCGGCCCCGACCGCCGGGCCGTCGACCACACCCATCAGCGGCACCCGCAGGGCGAGCAGCTGGTCCAGCACCCGGCCGACCCGACGCTCGTAGGCGAGCCCGTCGGCACCGTCGGCGAAGTCGACGAACTGGTGCACGTCGGTGCCGGCGGCGAACGCGTCGCCGGCACCGCGGATCACCACCAGCCGCACGTCGTGATCGCCGGCCACGGTGTCGCACAGTGCGGCCAGCTGGTCGTACATGGCCCAGGTCAAGGCGTTGCGCCGACGGGGATTGGCCAGCTCGGCGTAGATCACCGGTCCCTCCCGCCGGACGTCCACGCGGCCGGGGGGTCCCTGGTCGTCGTCGCTCACGACTCCACACCGACGCGATCGAGAACCTCGTCGGTGTGCTCCCCGAGCAGCGGCGGCGGGCGCCGGATGGCCGGCGGGGTCGCCGTCAGCCGCAGCGGCGACGCCAGTACGGGGATCTGGCCCTCGACCGGGTGGTCGAGCTCGGCGATCATGCCGCGGGCCTTGACGTGCGGGTCCTCACTCAGGACCTGTCCGTAGTCCTGGATCGGACCGGCCGGCACGCCCGCGGCCAGTAGCAGGTCGACCCAGTCCCCGGTGTCCCGCTCGACCAGCCGCTCCTCCAGCGCCGCCGCAAGCTCCGCGCGGTGCGACATCCGGTCCGGGTTGGTGCGGAACCGGTCGTCGTCCAGCAGCTCGACGACGTCCAGCGCCGTGCAGAGCCGGCGCCACAGCCGGTCGTTGTTCGCCCCGATCGTGATGTAGCCGTTGCGGGTGGCCAACGCCTGGTACGGCGCGGACATGCGGTTGGCCGAGCCCAGCTTCTGCGGCACCCGGCCGGTGTCCCAGAACTCCGTCGACTCCCACACCGCCAAGGCCAGGGCGGACTCGAACAGCGACGTCTCGACCAGCTGGCCGCGGCCCGTCTTCTGGGCGGAGATCCATGCGGCGAGGATGCCGATGGCGCAGAACATCCCCGCCCCCAGGTCCGCCACCGGAAGGCCACTCTTCACCGGTCGCCCGTCCGGCTCCCCGGTGATGCTCATCACCCCGCTCATGGCCTGGGCAACCAGATCGTAACCGGGCCGATCCGCGTACGGACCGCTCAGACCGAAGCCGGAGATGCTGGCGTAGACGAGCCTCGGGTTGATCGCGGACAGGGTCTCGAAGTCGACGCCGAGCTTGCTGGCGACCCCCGGCCGCCAGTTCTCCACCACCACGTCGGCCGAGGCGCAGAGCCGATGGAAGTCGGCCCGGCCCTCGGCCGACTTGAGGTCCAGCACCACGCTGCGCTTGTTGCGGTTCAGGGACATGAACGCCCGGCTGTCCTCACCCTTGCCCGAACGCCCCCAGGACCGTCGGGTCTGGTCGCCCCCGTCGGGGTTCTCGATCTTGATGACGTCGGCCCCGAGGTCGGCCAGCACCATGGTGGCGAAGGGTCCGGCCATCACCTGCGTCAGGTCGAGGACGGTCATCCCGGTCAGGGCACCGGGAGGTAGTCCGGCGTGCTGCGTGTCCATTGTCCGCCTCTCGTCGTGGCACTTAGGCGCTGGCGGGCCGGTTGGGGCGGGGCGGCGGACTTCCCCGCCGCCCCGTTGCCACCTACTGCGCCGCTTCCAGCGCCGAGTTCAGGTCTTCGATGAACGTCTCGGCAGTGGCCCGGACATCGGCGCCGTTGAGGCTGATCTCCTGGTAGGACCGGGTGAACGCGGTCTCGAAGTTGGCCTGATAGCCGGCCGGGTAGAGCACCGTCGGCGGCTGGCTCTGCACGATCTCCTGGAAGAGCTCGAGCGCGTGCTTGGTCGCCGGGTCGAGTGAGGTGTCCTTCAGCTGGCTCTCCAGCTCCACGGTGTTGGTCACCGCCCCGTTGTTCGAGGCGAACAGCTGGTTGGCCGCATGGTCGTTCACCCAGAAGTTGATGTACGCCGCCGCCGTGGGGATGTTGGTGCAGTTCTTCGGGATCGACCAGCCGGAGGTGAAGAGCACGGTGCCCGAGGCGCCGTTCGGACCGCTCGGCAGCTGGATGGTCGTCAGCTGCTGATCCGGCTTGACGCCCTTGAGAGCGTCCTGGGCCTGACCCAGCTGGTTACCCGGCTTGTTGTCGAGCAGGACCTTGCCGGTGGCGATGTAGCTCTGTTCGGTCTGGGTCGGCTCCGCGGCCTCGTCCTGGGCCGTGGTGGTGGCCCCGGCCTTGCGAAGCTCCTCCCAGGTGCTCCAGAAGTCCACCAAGGTGTCGGTGGAGAAGGCTGCCTTGTTGTCGACGAACAGCTCCTGACCCTGGGCGCGGACGTACTCGATGAAGTAGTTCGGCAGCCCGCCGCCGAGACTGGCCGCCCGCACACCCTCCGGGAGCGCACCCTGGGCCTTCTGGATGTAGGTGACGAAGTCGTCCCAGGTGTAGCCGTCCTCGGGCAGGCCCACGCCGGCCTGCTCGGCCAGCGTGGTGTTGATCATGATCGAGTCATAGGCGGCGCCGTAGGGGATCTCGTACAGCTTTCCGTCGGTGCCCCGGCCGGTGTCCAGCACCTCCTTCGGGATGTTGTCCACGTTGATCGCGCCGGAGTCGATCATCGGCTGCAGGTCCAGCAGCAGGCCCTTGCTCGCGTAGTCGTTGAGCTGGCGGCCCTGGAGCTGCGTCACACAGGCCAGGTTGCCGCTGGTGGCCTCGATATTGAGCTTCTGGAAGTAGGCGGCGAAGTCGGAGAAGTTCGGAGTCACCCGGACACCCGGGTTGGCCTTGATGAAAAGATCCGACACCCCGTTCGTCTTCTCGACCCGAACACCTGATCCCCAGAAGGAGAGGCGGATCTCGCCGGTGACTTCGCCCTTGCCGGCGGACTCGCCGCTGGCGCCTTCGGGCGCGTCGCCGCCCACGGAGGTCCCGCCGGAGCATGAGGCGAGGGCCAGGGCCAGGATGGCCGAGCTCGCGACCAATCCGGCCCGGGCCAGGCCGGTAAGGCGGTGCAGTGCGAACATCGTTGTTCCCTTCTGGGTGCGGCAGCTACCTGCGGCGACCTGCTTGAGTTGTCGGCGGACGGATGACGAGTGGCGAGACGGCCACTCGGACGGGGTGATTGTCTACAATAGGCAATACGGCTGTCAAGGGTTCTCCTACTTCAGGCCGCTGGTAGCGACGCCCTCGATCAGCAGCCGCTGCGAGACCAGGAAGAAGCCGACGATCGGGGCGATGGACAGGGTCGCCATGGCGAACAACGGCCCGAAGCTCGACACCCCGGTGGCGTCGAGGAAGCCGTTCAGCCCCAGGGTGACCGTCCAGCGCTCAGGGTTGTTCAGATAGAGCAGCGGACCGAGGAAGTCGTCCCAGGTGCGGATGAAGGTGAACATGGCGGTTGTCCCGATGGCCGGCAGTGACAGCGGCAGGATGACGCGGTAGAAGATGCCGAGATGCCCGCAGCCGTCCAGCCGCGCCGCCTCGTCCAGCTCCCGCGGGAGCGTCCGGATGAACTGCACCATGAGGAAGACGAAGAAGGCGTCGGTGCCCAGGAACTTGGGCACGGTCAGGGGCAGGATCGTGTTGATCCAGGCCAGCTCGTTGAACAGCACGTACTGCGGGACGATCGTCACCTGGTACGGCAGCAGCAGTGTCGCGAGGACGAGCGCGAACAGCACCCTCTTCAGGGGAAACTCCAGCCGGGCGAAGGCGTACGCCGCCAGCGAGCAGGAGATGATGTTGCCGATGATGCACAAGACGGCGATCACGAAGGAGTTGAAGAAGTAGCGCGAGAACTGCAGCGCGCCGAAGCTCCAGCCGTCGCGATAGTTGTCCAGGGTGAAGTCACTCGGCCACAGCCCGAGAGTGCTGAAGGCCTGGTTGTTCGGCCGGAACGATGCGCCGAGCATCCACAGCAGCGGATACAGGACGACGAACAAGATCGATAGCAGCAGGGCGTGTCGGGCGACGGAGCGGATCACGGCACTGCGGGACGGCTTCCGGCGGAACACCGGCCGCAGCAGCACTGGCGTGGCCGGAATGGTGGACGTAGTCATCGTTCGTCTCCGTAGAAGACCCAGTACCGTGATGTGGCGAACATCGCTGCGGTGAAGATGCCGAGAGCGACCAGCAGGCTCCAGGCCATGGCCGAGGCGTAGCCCATGTCGAGGTTGATGAACCCGCGCTGGTACAGGTAGAGCGTGTAGAACAGCGTCGAATCGGCCGGCCCCCCGGATCCCTCGCTGACCACATAGGCGGGGGTGAAGACCTGGAACGCGTTCACCGTGGTGAGCAGGATGTTGAAGAAGATCAGCGGTGTCAGCATCGGCAGCGTCACGTTGAGGAAGCGCCGGAACCGGCCGGCCCCGTCCACCTCCGCGGCCTCGTAGAGGTCGCGCGGCACCTGGCGCAGCCCGGCCAAGAAGATGATCATCGGCGAGCCGAAGGTCCAGACGCTCAGCAGGACGAGGGTGTACATCGCCGTCTCCGGATCGCCGATCCAGGTCCGACCCTCAATTCCGAACAGCCGCAGCAGCGCGTTGAGCACACCGTCGCCGGCGAAGAGCTGACGCCACAGCAGGGCCACCGCGACGCTGGCGCCCACCAGTGAGGGAAGGTAGAAGGCGGCCCGGTAGAACGACAGGAACCGCATGCCCCGGTTGAGGACGGTGGCCACGGCGAGCGAGACGACCAGAATCGCCGGCACCGCGATCACGACGTAGACCAGAGTCACCTCGATCGACTTGTGCAGCCGCTCGTCGTTGAGCATCTCCTGGTAGTTGGCCAACCCCCGCCACCGTGGCGGCGTGAGCAGGTTGTACCGGGTGAACGAGAGGTAGAGCGAGTACAGCATCGGCCCCAGCGTCAGCCCGATCAGCCCGACCAGCCAGGGCGTGAGGAACCCGTACGCCGCCACGATCTCGCGGATTCGCTGGGAGGAGCGAGCCGGTCGAGGTGCGGGGTCGAGCGCGGTCCGCTGCGGGCTGATGAGCTCCGCCACCTGGTCGCCGAGCGGTGCTCCGCGGCCCGGCGACCCGGCTGCGCTCGATTCACGCGACACGTCAGTCATCGGCGATCACCCCCGAGCCGCGGCGGCATGGGCCTCGACGCGGTCGGCCAGCGTCTGGGCCAGCAGACCGGCTACCGGAACGCGGAGGTCGGCCGCCCGGGCCGCGGCCACGACCTCGAACAGGTCCTTGCTCCACGGCCGTTCGCTCGGCGGGGTGCCGGCGGCGTCGTAGGCCGCCGAGGTGCGGTCGAAGAAGCCCCAGTTGCGGGCGACCCAGGAGTCGCCCGTGCTGGAGGCGACCACCTCGAACACCTTCTCGGGCTCGACCCCATGAGCGGTCGCCAGGTCGAGTGCCTCGTGCGCTCCAGCCAGCGCGGAGAGCATCATCAGCTGGTTGGCCAGCTTGGTCGCCGCCCCGGCTCCCGCTGGGCCGACGTGCACGACCTGGCTCCCCTCGCAGTCCAGCAGGGGCCGGACGCGTTGCAGCACGTCCGACTCGCCGCCGACCATGATCGTCAGATCGCCCTTCGCCGCACGGTCGGCGCCGCCGCTCACCGGTGCGTCGAGGAGGCCGACGCCCTGCTTGGCGCACACCTTTGACAACCGAGCCGCGGTCTCCGGCAGCACCGTGCTGTGTACGACGACCGTTCGGTCGTCCCCCCGATGGTTCAGCCACCCGTCCGGCCCCTCGAGAACCGACCCAACGGCGGCGTCGTCGGGTACGGCGAGGACGAGGATGTCACAGTCGGCGAGATCGGCGGCCGAATCGGCGAGCCGGGCGCCGGCGTCCGCCAGCTCCTCGGCCCGCTGCCGGACGCGGTCGAGCACGGTGACCCGCCATCCCCCGTCCAGCAGCGCGTGGACCATCGGCCCGCCTATGTTGCCGACACCAACGAAGCCCACCTCTGCGGTTTCTGGCGACGCTGCCATAGCTCCTCCATCGGAGATCGGGACCGGCGCGGAAAGCGCCGGCTAGAGCTGGATCTCAGACGCCCTCGTAGTAGGCCAGCACCGACTCGACGTCGACGGTGCTGTCGAGCGCCTTCCCCTGGGCGGTGTAGTGCCGGCGGCGGGCGTTCATGTCGGCCAGCAGGATGGCGCGGGCGTGCGTCGCGACGTCGGCGGCGACCTCGGCCGGCACCACCACGACACCGTCGTCGTCGCAGCCCACCATGTCCCCCGGACGGACCTGGACACCACCGCAGGCGATGGTGCCCTGAACCTCGACGACCTCGATGCGGCCAGGGATGATGGTGCGTCCGCGGTACCGGCAGACCACGGGCGTTCTCTGCAACGCCACCTCAGCCGTGTCGCGACAGTAACCGTCGGTGATGATCCCGGCCGCCCCCCGGCCCACTGCCCCCAACGAGTTCTCCGACCCCCAGAACCCGACCTCCGGACCGCCACCGGACTCCATGACGATCACGTGCCCCGGGTCGAGGTCGTCCGGCAGCCGCATCGCGGGGTAGCGCTCGAACCAGATGCGGTGGGCGTCGACGATGTCCTGGGTCGAGTCGAGGATCCACATCGGCTTGTTGGACGGCACCGCACGGATCGTGGCGGCCTGGCCCCAGAACTTCATCCCGGCCCAGAGTGGACGGATGTCCCGCGCCATCAGCGTGAGATTGAAGAAGCCGATCCCGTCCAGGGCATCGGCCACGTCACACACCCGGAGGTGTCGGTACAAGCTGTTGAGATCGTTTGCGTCAGCGCGCTCCGGTACCGAAGGGGCGGTCTCGGTCAACGACATGGGGTCCTCTCGCTGGAATGATGCTCATCGGACGGCCATGGGACGGCTATGCAGAGGCGCCCGATCCGGTCGGCTGGCGACTATTGTCTACAGTGTGACGAAACTGCGCAAGAGGTCTATCGCCTCGTGCGCTGGCGTGAAACCATCGGCCGGGTAGAGGCGCCCCCCTTCCCCCGAAGAGTGCGTATGGAGGACACCGATGCAGGCTCGCGCTCAGCCCGCCGAGCAACGAGGACGACGCGTCGCTGATCGTGACGGGTTCGCGGCCTCCACGTTGACGCGCATCGACTCCCCGAGTCTTGTGCACCTGGCCGCCGACGCGATTCGCAAGATGGTGTTGTCGGGCGAGCTGGCGCCGGGTGAGCGTCTCATCGAGGAGCGCTTGACCGAAGAGCTGGGGATCAGTCGGCCGCCTCTTCGCGAGGCCCTGCGGCTACTGCAGCAGGAAGGACTGATCGAAACCAGACCGCGGCGAGGTTCCGTCGTCGCCACCATGACCGACCGGGACGTCTTCGAGATCCTGACCCTGAGGTCGGCACTCGAGCGACTGGCGATCGAGCTCGGCGTGCCGGTCCGAGACCCTGAGCGGCTCGAGGTCTGCCATCAGGCCCTGCATCGGATGGAGGAGTGTGCCGCGGTAGAGGATCGCGGTGCCCTGGTGGAGGCCGCGTACGCGTTCCACGCCTCGATCGTCGCCCTTGCCGGGCACCGTCGCCTCGACGAGAGCTACGCCGCCGTGCAACGGCAGGTGCTGCTGTGCATGGCGCGGAACCTGTACACCCGCGAGCATGAGTACGAAGACCTGCCGACCCACGTCGGCCGGCACCGTCACCTACTGGAGGTGATCGAGGCCGGCGACCCCGACGCGGTCCTTGCCGAACTGGCGGTGCACGGTGAGCGCTCGTTCCTCAAGCGTCAGGGTCGTCCGTCCCCCGACCACAGTGCACCACCCACACCAGTGAAACCTTGAGCGAGGTGGGCCGATGACGTATTCGAGAATCCGACTGGGTAGGAGTGAACCAGTGGTTGCGGCGTCGGCTTGGCTGGCCCCGGGGGCGACCCTGATCGGCGACGTGCACCTGCACGACGAGGCCAGCATCTGGTACTCCGCCGTTCTTCGCGCCGACGGCGACCGCATCGACATCGGCAGCGGCAGCAACATCCAGGACGGGAGTGTCGTCCACGCCGACCCGGGCTTCCCGGTGGTCGTGGGCTCCGGCGTTTCCGTCGGCCACCGGGCCATCCTGCACGGCTGCATGATCGAGGATCACGTGCTGATCGGGATGGGCGCCATTGTCATGAACGGTGCTCGGATCGGCACCGGGTCGCTGGTGGCGGCGGGCGCCCTGGTTCCCGAGGGGGTACAGATCCCGCCGAGGTCGCTGGTCGCCGGCATCCCCGGCAAGGTCCGGCGTGACATCACCGATGAGGAGTATGAGCGGATCCTGGCCAACTCGCGTACCTACCGGCAGCTGACGGTCCGGCACGCTGACGCTGAGACGTAGCGACGCTGGAGCCGGACTAACCCTCTCCAGCCAGGAACTGCAGCACCGCGGCGTTCCACTCCTCCGGGTGGCTGACCAGAATCCCGTGCGGCCCCTGCTCGAGGATCACCAGCACCGAGCCCGGGATGGCGGCGGCCGTGCGCTGACCGCTCACCTCGATGGGCACGATGTTGTCACTGTCCCCGTGGATCACCAGCGTCGGCACCGTGACCTTGGTCAGGTCGTCGCGGAAGTCGGTGCGGCTGAAGGCGTGAACGCACTCGACCGTGCCTTTCGGCGACGCCACCGCCAGCAGGGACATCGCGTACGCCTTCTGCTGCGGGCTGACCTTCATGGTCTTTCCGGCGCTGAAGAAGTTGTCCATAAAGCCGTCGAAGAAGGCCATCCGGTCCTTCTTGATGCCGGCGACCATCGACTCGATCAGGTCGTCATCGGCTCCCCCGTCGGGGTTGTCGTCGGCCTGGTAGAGGTAGGGCGGCACGGCGGAGGCCAGCACGATCTTGCTCACCCGGTCGGCGCCGTAGCGGCTGAGGTAGCGCACCACCTCACCGCCACCCATCGAGAAGCCGATCAGCACCGCGTCGTGCAGGTCCAGGTGGTCGACCAGCGCCGCCAGGTCGGCGGCGAGCGTGTCGTAGTCGTAGCCGTTCCAGGGCTGCGACGACTGACCGAAGCCCCGGCGGTCGTAGCTGATCACTCGATGGCCCGCCCCGATGAGGGCCGGCACCTGCGACTCCCAGGAGCGCCCGCTGAGCGGCCAGCCGTGGATCAGCACCACCGGCCGGCCCTCGCCCTGGTCGGTGTAGTGCAGCTCGATCGGCAGCCCGTTCTCCGCGCCGACAGCAAACGTCCCCATGCTCGTCCTCTCCTGGTGTCGGGGCCACGCTATCGCCGGGTCAGCACAGCGTCAGCGTGCCGGTAGGGCCGGTCGCGTCCAGGCGTACGTCGGCGCCCAGCGGGAGGGCCAGGTTGCGGTCGCCGTGCCCGATCGGAGCGTCGACCACCACCGGGATCCCGAGGACGCCGAGCCGGTCGGCGACGACCGGCGAACCCGATCCGACGTCGCCGACCAGCACCCCGCGCACGCGGTCCAGCCACCCGGCCCGGAGCAGCTGGGTGAGGTAGCGGTCCATCCGGTATCCGGGCTCACCCACCTCCTCGAGGACGAGCACCGACCGATCCTCCGGCGGCGGCTCGACGCCGACCTCGCTGGCCAGCAGGCTGAGATTGCCGCCCCACAGTCTCCCTCCGGCCGTCCCGGACACGAGGGTCCGGCCGGAGGCGACGAGAGTGCCGGGCACCGGGGGTTGCATCAGCAACCGCTCCAGCGACTCCGCCGTGGCGGGATCCCGCAGCTGGCCCACGGACGCGACGCCCGGGCCGTGGACGGTCACCTGACCCAGCTCGCGACCGAGCCGGCCGTGCAGGGCCGTCACGTCGGAGAACCCGACCAGGTGCTTGG
>DASQVF010000155.1:0-12631 GCA_035640915.1 Propionibacteriaceae bacterium | reverse complement strand
CGCGAGTACGGACCGGTGCCGGAGCTGGACGAGCCGGTGGCCACCGGCGCAGCCCGGGCGGTGCGGCAGTCGAGCGCCACGATCGGCACCTCGGCCCTGGTCGCGTTGCCGCTGTTCGCCCTCGGGTTCATCCCGGTGGTGGGGCAGACGGTGGTGCCGGTGATCTCCGCTTCCTTCGGCGGCTGGATGCTCGGCCTGGAGCTGATCGGCCCGGCGTTCGAGCGACGCAATCGGCTCACCCTGGCCGAGCGGCGCGCGGCGATGCGCAAGCACCGGGCCCGCGTGCTGGGATTTGCGGTGCCCACCTTCCTACTGCTGGCGATCCCGTTCGTCGGGGTCCTGGTCTTCCCGATCGCTACGGCGGCCGGCACCCTGCTGGCCCGGCAGCTGTTGGGCGAGCCGACCTAGCCGCCACGTCCACGACGACACCCCCTGGAACTCACGTGTACGTGACTTCCACCGGCGATACCCAGGTTGCAAAGTAGGTATCGCTACAGGAACAGATGTGGAGCAGCGACGGTTCTGCCGCCGCTCAGCGCACCGACTCGGCCGCCGCCACGGCGTCGACCAGCGTCTGGTTGCCCTCCAGCCGCAGGGTCACCCGACGGTCGCCAACCACACGCTCCCAGACCAGGCAGGGACCGGCGATCCGGGCGTCCTCGGTCCGCTCCCGACCACCGCGGTCGACGTAGCTGATCGAGTGGGCGGTGGCGAACCAGACCGCGTCCCGTCCGTTCACTTCGGTGACCTGGAACGGCTCACCGCTGCGTTTGAGAAACATCCAGGACAGCTCGCCGTCGAACTGGTCGAGGTGCAGCTGGTCGGGACCCGAGCCCCAGTCCATTGCCACCACCCGACGGTCGGCTGACACCGAGACCCGGTCCGGCGGGCCGAGCTCGGCGGGCACGCCGACGGGGAAGTCGACCAGCGACCTGGCTTCGGCCAGCGACACCGTGGGTCCGCTCGGCGGCGGGGAGGGAGTGGGCGAAGGGCCGGAGACCGGCGGCTCGGTACGGATGAGGACACCGCCGATCCGCAGCCACTCCACGACCGCCGCGCGGACCGGTGGGGCCAGCCCGAGTCCGAGGAGGACGAGGGCGATGACCACGGCGACCAGGCGCCGGCGGCGGGTGCGTCCCCCCACCCGCGGCCGGCTCCGCGACGGACCGGCCTCGTCCGGCAGCCGGGCGAGCACCTGCTCGACCAGGTGGTCGGCGGGCGGCGCCACGACCAGGGTGCGGCCGAGGGCCCGCAGCTCGGCGTCCAACCGGTCCTCCGGCTCAGCCATCGGCCACCTCCTTCCGCAGCATCGTCAACGCCCGGTGCAGCCGGGACTTCACCGTTCCGCCGGGGATGCCCAGCGCCTCCGCCGTCTCCACCTCGGACAGCTCCAGCAGGTAGCGACACGCCACCACCTCACGGAGCTGCACCGGCAGTCGGCGGACCCCGGCGAGCAGCTCGCCGCGGCGTACGGCACTCAGCGCCTCCGCCTCCGGGTCGTCGAAGGCCAGGTCGGCCTCCGGCAGCAGGGCCAGCTCCTCCCGCGCCGCCCGCCGCCCCCGGCTGCGGAACAGGTTCCGGGTCTCGTTGCGGACGATGGTCAGCAGCCAGCCCCGGAACTCGCCGTCGGCCCGGAACCGGGGCAGAGCGGCGTACGCCTTGACGAACGCGTCCTGGACGACGTCATCGGCGTCCGCGCCCGCTCCCCACAGCACCGCCATCCGTTTCGCCACCGGGGCATGACGGCGCACCAGATGACCGAAGGCGGTCCGGTCCCCGGCCCGCACCTCGGCCACCAGCTGCCCGTCACTGGTGGTGCTGATATCGGCATTACACCGCCGATCGTCGGCCGGTTCACGCCTCCGGCGATCGGGGTCCCGCAACTAGGCTCACCGCATGAGCGACGCCGCTGATCTCTACCGCCCCACCGAGGAGCACGAGGCCTTCCGGGCCGCCGTTCGCGAGGTCTGCGACGCCAAGGTCGCTCCGCAGGCGGCGGAGACCGACGAGCTGGCCGAGTTCCCCAAGGCGTCGTACGAGGCGCTGGTGGCCGCGGACTTCCACGCGCCGCACATCCCCGAGGCGTACGACGGTGTGGGGGCGGATGCCCTGGCCACCGTGATCGTGATCGAGGAGGTGGCCCGGGCCTGTGCCTCGAGCTCGCTGATCCCGGCGGTCAACAAGCTGGCCTCGCTGCCCTGGCTGCTCGCCGGGTCCGACGAGCTCAAGCAGACCTTCCTGCCGCCGATCGCCCGCGGTGAGGCCATGGCGTCCTACTGCCTGTCCGAGCCCGAGGCCGGGTCGGACGCGGTGAACATGAAGACCCGCGCCGTCCGCGACGGCGACTTCTACGTGCTGAACGGGGTCAAGCGCTGGATCACCAACGCCGGGGTGTCGCAGTACTACACCGTCTTCGCGGTGACCGACCCGGGCGCCCGGTCCAAGGGGATCAGCGCGTTCCTGGTCGACCGCAACGACGAGGGAGTGTCCTTCGGGGCGCCGGAGAAGAAGCTGGGCATCAAGGGCTCGCCCACCTGCGAGGTCTACCTGGACGGCGTACGCGTGCCCGAGTCACGCCGGATCGGTCCTGAGGGCACCGGTTTCGGCACCGCCATGCGGACGCTGGACCACACCCGGATCACCATCGCGGCGCAGGCCATCGGCATCGCCCAGGGGGCGCTGGACTTCGCCCTGGGCTATGTGAAGGAGCGCAAGCAGTTCGGCAAGGCGATCGCGGAGTTCCAGGGACTGCAGTTCATGCTGGCCGACATGGGGATGACGCTGGAGGCGGCCCGACAGCTGACCTACGCGGCCGCGGGCAAGTCCGAGCGCGGCGACGCCGACCTCACCTACTTCGGTGCGGCGGCCAAGTGCTTCGCCTCGGACGTGGCGATGGAGATCACCACCGACGCGGTGCAGCTGCTCGGCGGCTACGGCTACACCAAGGACTTCCCGGTCGAGCGGATGATGCGGGACGCCAAGATCACCCAGATCTACGAGGGCACCAACCAGGTGCAGCGGGTGGTCATGGCCCGGCAGCTGCTGAACCGCTGAGAGCCGCATAACTGCGCACCTGACGCCTACGCCGATCGCCCGGCGTGGGCGAGAAGTGAGCAGTTACCAGCGCGCCGCTACTTCGAGACGTACTTCTGCAGGTCAGCGGTGTCGCCCCGGGCCAGGTCGGAGAACATCGCCTTCGCCTTGTCGCTGTCCCACAGCACGGCGGAGCCGGCCGAGGTCTGGGCGTCGTCGTTGGCGATCGGCACGCTGAGGGTGTAGCCGTTCCCGTTCGAGACCGAGCGCATCGCCAGGGCGAGCCGCCCGAAGCCGAACAGCGACGTGTCCTCGTCCAGGGTGACGGCCTGCGTCCCGGCGTTGCACAGGGTCCAGTAGCGCACCGGGTTGAGCACCGTCGCCGGGGAGGCGGCCTTCTTGGCCACCGCGGACAGCATCTCGCGCTGCCGTTCCATCCGGCCGATGTCGCCGCGCGGGTCGGCCTTGCGCATCCGCACGTAGCCGAGCGCGGTCGCGCCATCCATGTTCTGGCAGCCCTTCGGCAGGTCGAGGTGGGAGTCCTGGTCCTTGATCGCCCTGTCCGGGCACATCTCGATCCCGCCCAGGGCGTCGATGATGTTGACGAAGCCGCCGAAGCCGATCTCCACGTAGGAGTCGACCCGCAGCCCGGTGTTGCTCTCGACCGTCTGCACCAACAGCTCCGGTCCGCCGAACGCGTACGCGGCGTTGATCTTGTTACGGCCCTTGCCGGGGACCGGGACGTAGGAGTCGCGCGGCACCGAGATCAGGGCCGGCCTCCCGCCCACCGGGACGTAGACGATCATGATCGTGTCCGTCCGCCGCCCGGCCGTGCTGCCGGTGCCCAGCCGTTTGCGCTCCTCGGCGGTCAGGCCCTCGCGGGAGTCCGACCCGACCAGCAGGTAGGTCTGGCCGGGCTGGTTCCCGGGGCGTTCGCCGCCGGGATCAGCATCGAGCCGCTGCACCTTGCTCCACGCGTACGCGGGCACGCCGATGAACCACAGCAGCGCCAGCACGACGAGGACGAGCACAACGAGGAAGAAGGTCCGAACCGGGCGCCGCCGACGGGGCGGCTGCGGCGGCCGTCGCCCACGCGCGCTCGGCGGCCGCGAACCCGGCGGACCGGGCGGCCGGCCGGGCGCGGTCGGGGGCGGCTGGGGTGGCTCCATCGGCGTCCGGTCCATCACCCGGGTGCGCTCGGGTTCGGACGTAGGACGGTCGCGACCGTACAACCAGTCGATGTCGTCGTCCCGGCTCGGCATAGCGCAACGTTACCCGTGCCCTCGGTCGGTTCCGTCGGGTTCCGCTGCCGCCGCGCCATCAGCCGAGCCGGGCCCGGCTGACAAGATGTCGTGCGTGGACTGGCCCGGGGTGAGTGTCGTGATGCCGGTGCTGAACGAGGAGCCGTACCTCGCGGCGGCGGTCGGCAAGGTGCTCGGCCAGGACTATCCGGGCGAGCTCGAGGTGATCCTGGCGGTCGGGCCGAGCAGCGACCGGACCGAGGAGATCGCGGCCGAGCTGGCCGCCGCCGACGGTCGGGTGCGGGTGGTGGAGAATCCGCGGGCCCGCACGCCGTGCGCGCTCAACCTCGGGTTCGCCGCCGCCCGGCACGACGTGGTGGTGCGGGTGGACGGGCACGGGGAGCTGACCGACGGCTATGTCCGCCGCGCCGTCGAGCTCCTCGAGGAGACCGGGGCGGCCAACGTGGGCGGGGTGATGGACGCCAGGGGCGTCACGCCGTTCGAGCAGGCGGTCGCCGCGGCGTACATGAGCCGGCTCGGGCTCGGCGGCACCGCCTTCCACGACGCCGAGGCCCGGGCCGGCGAGGCGGAGACGGTGTTCCTCGGCGCCTTCCGCAAGGAGGCGGTCGAGGCGGTCGGTGGCTTCGACGAGACGATGTACCGGGCCCAGGACTGGGAGCTCAACTACCGGCTGCGGCGCAGCGGCCGCCGGATCTGGTTCTCCCCGGAGCTCCGTGTGACCTACCGGCCGCGCTCGACGCTGCGTGACCTGGTCCTGCAGATGTACGGCACCGGCTCCTGGCGCCGCGAGGTGGTGCGGCGACATCCCGAGACGCTCAGCCTGCGCTACCTGGCGGCGCCGGTCGCCGTGCTCGGCCTGACCGGGGGGACGCTGGCCGGGCTGCTCGGCCGGCTCACCGGGAACCGGCTGCTCCAGGTCGGCTGGGCGGCTCCGATCGGCTACCTGATCCTGGTGCTGGCCGGGGCGGCGACCGCGCCGGCCGAGACCAGCGCGGCCGCCCGGCGGCGGCTGCCGCTGGTGCTGGCAGTGACCCACATCTCCTGGGGGCTGGGCTTCCTGGCCGGGCGGCGCCGTGCTCAACCGGCGGTGGTCGCCCGCTCCTGAGCGGCGATCTCGGCCAGGCGCTCGTCCTCGGCCGGTCCGGCCACTACGACGGTGGACCCGCCGCCGAGCAGCGGCGCGACCAACGCCGTCCGCACGGTGTCCCAGGGGTCGCTCGGCCGGATCAGCCGGCGGGCGCCTGACCCGGGCCCCGCCACAAGGTCGGCCTGGGTGAGCTGCCGGTGTCGATCCCACCAGGCCGGAGTCAGCCCGGACTGCGGTACGCCGGCGTGCTGGTCGGGCTGACTGCGGACCTCCAGCGCGTAGTCCAGGGCGGCGTCGGCCGGAGGGCCGGGCAGGGGCAGGCCGAGCGGATGCAGCGAGCAGACCAGCACCGTGTCGGCGGGGGCGGTCGCCACCGGATCGTCCGGGCCGAGCACGGCGATGCGGGCTCCACCCCGGTCCAGCGACACCACCGCACCGACCTGCCAGCAGGCGAGCACCCAGACCAGGGTGACCCAATGGCCGGGATGAGCCTTGGCCAGGGTCAGGTCCACCACGCCACCCGGCTCGGCGTCGAGCTCGTCGACCAGCAGGTTGCTGGTCTTGTCCACCCAGTTCGCGAGGCTGACGCCGGACAGCTCGACCCGCTCGCCGCGCGACGGGTGGTAGTAGGTCAGCAGCGGGGACGGGCCTTGGTCGCGCACCCAGCGCCGGAGCCGGGCGCCGATCAGTTCAGTCATGGCGGAAGTGATCCTAGGTAGCGCTCTCGCCGCTACCCTTGTCGGCCATGCGCTACGTGCTCATCGTGGCCGGTGGCTCCGGGAAGCGCCTGTGGCCGCTGTCCCGGCAGGACATGCCCAAGCAGCTGCTCAAGGTGGTGGACGGCAAGAGCCTGCTGCGGATCGCGTACGAGCGGCTGCAGGGCCTGGTCCCCGACGAGCAGATCCTGGTCTGCACCGGGGCGGACTACGCGACTGTCGTCGCGGCTGAGCTGCCCGAGATCGACCCGGCGAACATTCTCGGCGAGCCGGAGGGACGCGACTCGCTCAACGCGGTGGCCTGGCCGGCTGCGGTGCTGGCGGCGCGGGACACCGACGCCGTGGTCGCGGTGGTCACCGCCGACCACATCATGCACCCGCTGACCGCGTTCCAGGCTGCGCTGCAGCAGGCCTTCGAGGTCGCCGAGCAGCACGCCGAGGTGCTGGTCACCTTCGGCGTGGTGCCGACCTCGCCGCACACCGGCTTCGGCTACCTCCGCCGGGGTCCGGCGCTCCCGGGGTACACCGACGTCTGCGCGGTGGCGGAGTTCAAGGAGAAACCGGACCGGGCGACGGCCGAGCAGTACCTCGCGTCGGGCGACTACTGGTGGAACTCCGGCATGTTCGTCTGGCGCGCCCAGACCCTGCTGAACCAGCTCGCGACGCTCCAGCCGGTCACCTACCAGCTGGTAACCGAGCTGGCCGCCGCACCGGAGCGGCTGGCCGAGATCTACCCGCAGCTGCTCAAGATCAGCGTCGACTACGCCGTGATGGAGCCGGTCTCCCAGGGCCAGGGGACCGCCTCCGTGGTCGCGGTGCGGCTGCCGATCACCTGGCACGACGTGGGCGGGTTCGCCTCGCTGGGCGAGCACATCCCGCGGGACGAGGCGGGCAACGCACTCCAGGGGGCCAGCGTGCTGGTCGACGCGCGGGACAACCTGGTGATCAACAACGCCGAGGACGGGCGGTTGGTCGCCGTGGTCGGGCTGAGCGACACGGTGATCGTGCAGACGCCGCAGATCACCCTGGTCTGTCCGGTCAGCGAGGCCGAGCGGATCAAGGAGCTGGTCGCCGAGGTCACCGCACGGCTCGGCCGCGGGTACGCGTAGCTGAGCCGGGAACTCACCCGCGCCAGCGGCGTGTTGCCCGGATCCTCACCGATCCGACCCGTTTTTCTCGACATGATCGGGTGGTGTGAGCGGTCATCCCCCGGTGCACCAGCGGCACCCCGCTCGGGCCGCGGTGACGCTGGCCGCCCTTGGGGTCGTGTTCGGAGACATCGGCACCAGCCCCATCTACACGATCCAGACGATCTTCAATCCCGAGGACCCGCACCCGGTACCGCTGACCGTCGACAACATCTACGGCTCGGTGTCGCTGATCTTCTGGTCGGTGACGCTGATCGTGACGGCTCTCTACGTCGGTCTGGTGCTTCGGGCGGACAACAACGGCGAGGGCGGCATCATGTCGCTGATCACTCGGATCACCCGGCCCGGCGGGCGGCGGGTCAACCGCTCGGGTGCCCGCACGGTCGCGGTGCTGAGCGTGCTCGGGATCCTCGGTGCCTCGCTCTTCCTCGCCGACAGCATGATCACCCCGGCGATCTCGGTGCTTTCCGCGGTCGAGGGTCTGCGCGTGGTGGAGCCGAGCCTGGGGGAGCTCGTCATCCCGATCACGCTCGTGATCATCGTGGTCCTGTTCACCGCCCAGCGAGTGGGCACGGCGCGGGTGGGCCGGCTGTTCGGGCCGGTGATGACCCTGTGGTTCCTCACCATCGGGGCCGCCGGGGTCGCCGGCATCGTCGCCGAACCGGCCATCCTGCGCGCACTCTCCCCGACCTACGCGGTGGGGTTCCTCGTCGACCGCCCCGAGATCGCCTTCTTCTCCCTGGCGGCGGTGGTGCTCGCGTTCACCGGCGCCGAGGCTCTGTACGCCGACCTGGGTCACTTCGGCCGGTCACCGATTCGCCGGGCGTGGTTCCTCCTGGTCTTTCCGGGCTGCACGCTGTCCTACTTCGGGCAAGGGGCGCTCCTGCTGTCCGACCCCACCCCGGGCGGCCCGGTCCGCGCCCCGTTCTTCCTGCTGGTGCCGTCGTGGGCCCTGATCCTCCTGGTGCTGCTGGCGACGGCCGCCACCGTCATCGCCTCCCAAGCGGTGATCACCGGGGCGTTCTCCTTGGTCCGGCAGGCCATCCAGCTCGGCTACCTGCCTCGCCTCCGGGTGGTGCACACATCGGCACAGACGATCGGCCAGATCTACGTGCCCTGGGTCAACTGGGCGCTGATGGTCATGGTCATCGTGCTGGTGCTGGCCTTCGAGACCTCCGCCGCCCTGGCGTACGCCTTCGGCATGGCGGTCATCGCATCGACCATCGTCACAACCCTGCTGCTGGGCTACGTGGCCCGCCGGCAGTGGGGCTGGCCGCTCTGGCTCGTCGTGCCGGGCGGGGTCGTCGCCATCGGCATCGAGAGTCTGTTCCTCGCGGCGAACCTGACGAAGCTGCTCAGCGGGGCCTGGGTGCCGCTGCTGATGGCCCTGGTCATCTTCACGGTGATGACCACCTGGCAGCGCGGCCGGCGGATCGTCACGGAGCGCCGGGAGCGTCTCGAGGGCTCGCTGCCGAGCTTCGTCGAGGACCTGCACCAGCGTCGTCCGGCGCTGTCGCGGGTACCGGGTACCGCCATCTTCCTCAACCGCAGCAGCCGCACCGTCCCGCTGGCCCTGCGGGACAACGTCAAGCACAACAAGGTGCTGCACGAGCGGGTGGTCATCGTCTCCGTCGAGACCGCCGCGGTGCCGTTCGTGGCCGACGACGAGGTCGCCCAGATCGCCCACCAGGACGACGGCATCACCCTGGTCACGCTGCACTTCGGCTATATGCAGCGCACGGATGTCGGCACCACATTGGCCAACCTGCCGGCCGGGCGTCTGGAGACACCGATCGAGCTAGAGGATGCCTCGTACTTCCTGTCCACCGTCGAGCTCGAGCTGGACCCGCACCCCAGCATGCCTCGGTGGCGGACCATGTTGTTCATCGCCACTGTGCCCCTGGCCGTCGACGCGGCCCGGGCCTTCGACCTTCCTCGCGACCGTACGGTCGTGATCGGTTCCCGGATCAGCGTCTGAGCCGGCGTCGAACGTCTCCTGCTCAGATCACGCGGCGTTGGGCTCCGGCGAGCTGGTGTAGGGGTACTTGGCCATGAAGTCCTTGATCGCCTGACCGCTGAGTTGGCCACAGGCCTGACGGACGCTGAGCTGCTGGCTGGTGTCGCTCGGGTTCTCCGGGTTGGCGGTCCACCGGGCGAGCACGACGTTCTTGCCCTCGGGGAACGGACCGCCGTCGGCGTCCTCCCACGGCGCGGCGATGAACTTGTCGGCCGGGTTGTAGTCGTCGCCACCGAAGGTCTTCGCGGCTCGCTCGGCGTCCCGGATCACCTCGCGGGGCGCGTCCGCGCGGTACCACAGCACGGTGTAGCCGTGCTCCAGGTTGTGCACCAGCGTCTCGACCGGCGGCCGGTCGGCCATCGTGTAGAAGTGCCTCATGAACGGCGCAGGGCTCTGGTAGTGCTGCCCGGAGGCCGGCGGGAACTCGGTGTAGGTCACCTTGGACCCGTCGGGCACGTGGTCCTGGTTGCCGGAGGCCGGGGTCTCGCTCGGCGCCTCACAGGCGGCGGCGGCCACATCGACCCCGATCGTCGCCAGGTCGGCGTTGCGGGCCCGGTAGTCGTCGACGAACAGGTAGACCGGGTAGGCGAGCAGCAGCGTGGCCAGCACCACGCAGATGACCAGCAGCCGGATCGTCCGGTTTCGTTGGTCCTTCTTCCGCGCCGCCTCGAACGAGGCAAGCTTGTCCCGGCGACTGCTGCCGGTGGTCTTGACGGCCACCAGATGAACTCCTTGTTTCGGGGCGGGCGGAAAGGCGGGCCGAGTCTATCTCGGCTCGCTGAGCACCGAAGCCGACGCGAGATCGACCTCCAGCAGCGCGGCCAGCAGCGCCGCCGCCGGTCCCTCGGCCCGGACCGCGGCCAGCGTCTCGCGCACCCGGTCGGGCCCGTCCAGTGCGACCAGGCGCTCGTACGCGTCCAGCCGACCGGCGGCGGCCAGCGCCGCGGCCAGTACCGACTCCCGGCTGCCGTAGCCGAACATGTCGCCCTGTTCCGGCCGGACCAACGCCCGGGCGCCGTCCGGGACGTCCGCCACCAGGTGTCCGAGACCGCGGACCACGGCCAGTGGCCGCCCCGCCAGCTTGCCCTTGGCCAGGTCGGCGGCGGCGGCCAGCTCGTCGGCCAGCGCCATGGCGGTCACCTCCAGCCGGTTGCCGTAGGGGTCCAGTCGACCCGCGTACGCCTCGAGGGGCAGCACGCCGGCCACGCCGATCGCGTGGTCGACCTGCCCCACCCGCCAGGGCCGGCCGGCGGTGTCGGAGACGACCACGCCGAGGCGTACGCCGGTGCGGCGCTGCAGCGCCTCGCGTAGCCGGGCCGCGCTCGCGTCGGCATCCTCCGGCAGCCGCAGCACCGTGCCCGGCGCCACGTTGGAGTTGTCCACCCCGGCCGCCGCCAGCACCAGCCCCGCCCGGGTGCGGACGATCCGGGTCGGGCCGCGGCGGGCGACCGTCCGTACCGTCTCGGCGGTGATGACCTCGTCCCGCTCCGCCGCCGGCGCGGTCCGGCCCTCGGCCTTGCTGAGGATCTTGGAGGTGACGACGAGGATGTCGCCGTCGGCCAGGGGCCCGTCCGGATTCTCGGCCACCGCGGTGGTCAGTGCCGCCGCCAGGTCGGTCTGCGGGCCGACCTCGCCGATGCCGGCGGGGGCGAAGATGGCGATCACGCGGTGCCGGACTTGACCGCGTAGGCGAGAAAGGCCGCGGTGGCCTCCGGCTCGCTCATGATCAGGTCGGTGACCACGGGGACCAGCCCGGCCTCGCGGACCCGCTCCGCGGCGGCCGCGTCGGCGGTGTCCATGGCCCAGACGTCGAGCACACCTCCGGCTGAACGGGCACCGTAGTGGATCCCGACCGACGCCGCGTCCACCCCGACCCCGATCGCGGGCAGCAGTCGGTGGGCCATGCCGAGGACCGGTGCGCCGCCGAGGATCCCGGAGAAGCCGACGACCGGTGCGGAAGCGCCGGCCAGGGCCGCGCGCATTCCGGGGACCGCCAGGATCGGCCCGATGGACACCACCGGGTTACTGGGGGCGACCAGGATCAGGTCCGCCGCGCCGATCGCCTCGGCCACCCCGGCCGCGGGCCTGGCGTCCTCGATGCCGACCATCGTCACCGCCAGCGCGGGGGGCTGGGCCCGCAGCCGGACCCAGTACTCCTGGAAGTGCACCGCCCGCCGGCCGCCGGCCGCCGATTCGTCGGCGATGGTCACGTGGGTCTCGACCCGGTCGTCGGTCATCGGCAGCAGCCGTAGCCCCGGGTCGCCCCCGAGCCACCGCGCGGCCAGCGCCGCCGTCACCTCGGACAGCGAGTAGCCGGCGTTGAGCAGCTGCGTGCGGACCAGATGGGTACCGAGGTCGCGGTCACCGAGGGAGAACCACGTCGGCTCGGCGTGGTACGCGGCGAGCTCGGCCATGACCCGCCAGCCCTCGTCGGTCCGGCCCCAGCCACGCTCCGCGTCGCCACCGCCGCCCAGCGTGTACATCAAGGTGTCGAGGTCCGGGCAGATGCGCAAGCCGTGCAGGGTGATGTCGTCCGCGGTGTTGCCGACCACGGTGATGGTGGCGTCCGGGAAGCCACGGCGGGCGCCGAGGACGAACCGCGACCCGCCCACGCCGCCGGCCAAGATCACGAGCTGCACGCGGCCAAGTCTTCCACCGGGTCGCTCGTTAGGCTGAGCCAGATGGAGCGGCTGAAGCGGTGGCGGGAGCCGGCGGCAGTGGTCGTCCTGGTAGCGGTCGGCCTGGACCTGGTGGCGTTGCTGCTGACTGCGGCGGCCCGCACGTCCGATCCGGGCCTGCTCGCGGCCGACCTGGCGTTGGCGCTGGCCGATCCGGTGCTGCTGCTCCTGCTCACCGCCCTGGTGGTGGCCTGCTGGGTCGCCCCACCTACCCCGCGCGCCCGTGGTCTGACCATCGCCGCGCTGGCGCTCACCTCCGTCGTCCTCCTCGGGGTCGCGGCGTCCGGGGTCGCAGCCCTGGTCCTGGCGCCGACCGCCATCTGGTCGGCCTTCCTGCTCCAAGCGGTGCCGCCGCTCGTCGCCGGGTTGGTCGCGCTCGGCGCATCGTTCGCCCTGCTGCGCCGTCCCCGGCCGGCACCGGCCGCGGTGCCCGAGCTGGAGGCCGCAGAGCCCGAACCGGCGCCGGTCGACCCGCAGCAGCAGCCCGCCTGGACCCCCGATACCGCGGTCGGTACGGTGTGGCGGCGCGCTGGCGACGCGGCCTCCGAGGGGCCGGCGACGAGCTGGGACTCGCCGGACGCCGGCACCGGTTGGGGGGAGCCCGATCCGCGCCCCGACGCACCGGCCGAGCCGACACGCCGGACCGAGACCTAGCCGAGAGGCCCAATATCAGGTTTTCGCTTGACTTCT